>JBBSES010000141.1:0-9464 GCA_038239465.1 Gemmatales bacterium | reverse complement strand
TCGACGCTCGCCAAGCTCATCAATCAATCTGATACACGAACTTCCCCGTCGCGTCGGCCGACACCGCCACCTTCTCGATCGTCTTCCCCTCCACCATGCGCGCCAGGAACTCGCGCGATAAATCGGGCAACAGCGTTCCCGTGAGGATGTGATCGACGTTGCGCGCCCCGGTCTCCACTTCCTTGCAACGGCTCAACACGGTGGCCACCAGCGAATCGTCGTAGGTGAAGATCGCCCGATGGTTGACGCGAATGCGTTCGCCGATGCGCTTCAGCTGTAAATGGATGATCCGCCGCAGCACGTCCTCGGTCAGCGGGAAATAAGGCACGACGACCATGCGGCCCAGCAGCGCCGGCTTGAAGACCTTGAGCAAGTCCGGCCGCAGCGCTTCCGCCAGGCCGGCGGCGTCGGGGCGCGTGTCCGGGTCGGCGCAGACCTTCATGACGGTATCGGTGCCGGCGTTCGACGTGAGCATGATGATGGTGTTCTTGAAATCGACGTCGTTACCGCGGTCGTCGCGCAGCGAGCCTTTGTCGAACACCTGATAGAAGATGTCGTGGACCTCGGGATCGGCCTTCTCGACCTCGTCGAAGAGGACGACGCTGTACGGCTTGCGCATGACGGCGTTGGTCAGGACGCCGCCCTCGCCGTAACCGACGAGGCCGGGGGCCGAGCCGTACAAGCGTGGGATGTTCATCTTGTCCTTGTACTCGGACATGTTGATGACCACGAGGTTGCGGTCGCCGCCGTAGAGGATGTCGGTGAGGGCCAAGGCCGACTCGGTCTTGCCGACGCCGCTGGGTCCGACCATGAGGAAGACGCCCAACGGCCTGCGCGGGTCCACGAGTTGCGCCCGCGCCGTGCGGATGCGTTGAGCGATGGCTTCCAACGCCGTGTCCTGGCCGATGACGCGCTCTTTCAACTTGTCGTTCAGGGTGAGTACGGTCTTGATCTCGTCGAGGACCATCTTGCCGACGGGGATGCCCGTCCAGCCGGAGACGACCTCGGCGACGGCCTGGCCATCGACCACCGGCTGCACCAGCGGGCTTTCGCCTTGCAGCGTCTTTAGCTCGGTTTCGAGGCGGGTCAACTCGCCGCGCTGCCGGGTTTCCTCGGTCGGCGACAGCTTCTCCTTGGAGTCGGGGGCGAACGAGTCCTCCAGCTTGCCGCGTACTGCTTGCAGTTCGCCGACGAGTTTCTTTTCTTGCTCCCAGCGCTTTTCCAGATCGACCAGCCGTTTCTCGGCGGTCGTTTTGCGTTCGCCCACTTCGCCCAGACGGACCGTGTGATCGAGTCCGACCGCGTTCTCGCGTTCGAGGATGGCGATCTCAATCGTCAGTTGCTCGATCTCGCGGCGGCAGTCCTCGACGGCGGGCGGCACCGACGATTGCCCCAGCGCCACGCGGGCGGCGGCGGTGTCGAGCAGGCTGACCGATTTGTCCGGCAGCTGACGATCCGTGATGTAGCGATGCGACAGCTTGACGGCGTCCTCGATGGCCTGATCGAGCACGCGGACTTTGTGGTGCTTTTCCAGGGTGCCGGCGAAGGCGCGCATCATACGCACGGCCTTCTCTTCGTCCGGTTCATCGACCTTGACGACCTGGAAGCGGCGCTTAAGGGCCGGGTCCTGCTCGAAGTACTTCTTGTACTCGGCCCAAGTGGTGGCGGCGACGGTGCGCAGCTCGCCGCGCGCCAGCGCCGGCTTGAGCAGGTTGGCGGCGTCCCCTTGGCCGGCCTGGCCGCCGGCGCCCATCAGGGTATGGGCCTCATCGACGAACAGGATGACCGGCTGCGGCGACGACTTCACTTCCTGAATGACCGACTTGAGCCGATTCTCGAACTCGCCCTTGACGCCGGCGCCCGCTTGCAGAAGGCCGAGATCGAGCGTGCGCAGGGCCACTCCCTTGAGCGAATCGGGCACGTCGTTGGCGACGATGCGCAGCGCGAACCCTTCGACGACGGCGGTCTTGCCGACGCCCGCCTCGCCGGTGAGGATCGGGTTGTTTTGCCGGCGGCGCGTGAGGATGTCGATGACTTGACGAATCTCGAAGTCGCGGCCTATCACTGGATCGATCTCGCCCTTCTTGGCGCGCTCGGTCAGGTTCATGGTGAACTGATCGAGGTTGGGCGTCTTCGACCCGACCGCGGCCGGCCCGCCTCCCGTTGCGGCCGGCGCGGCCTGGCCATCGGCGGCGGTCACGGGCACGTCGGCCTCGTCCTCGGACGAGCCGGCGATGATGGCGCGGACTTCCTTCTGCAGTTGTTCGCCGTTGATCTTGGCCAACTCGGGCCAATCGCTGCGTGCCTGGCGCGTGAACTCGGTATTGGTCAGCAGGGCAGTGAGGAGGTAGCCGGAGCGGATGCGGCCGGTGCCGTACTCGATGGAGGCGAGGATCCAGGCGTCGGAAATCAACGTGAAGATATCGGGGGCGAAGCCGGGCGGCTTGGCGTTGCCGCGCTTCTGCTTGTCGAGCGCCGCCGTCAGCTGGGTGTTGACGCGGGACGGATTGACCTCGTAGTGGCGGAGGAGGCGCGATAGGTCGGTGCCGGCCGGTTCAAGCAACTTGAGCAGCCAGTGCTCGAGTTCGACGTAATAGTTGGTGCGGGTCATGCACAGGCCGATGGCCCCCTCAACGAGGGAGCGGCGGCACAGGGTATTCAAGCGTTCCAGGAGCGGACGCGGGTTGACCGAGGCCACGGCAAACCTCCGCAATGATGGGGGGATCTAAAATGGGAGCGATAACGTCAGGCTTGATGTATGGTTTCGCCATCGTTCAGCCAGCGGCGCGGGTCGCCCTCGAAGACGCCGTCCTCGGCGTCCCGAGCCGCGGGCTGGCTGCAAATCCAGGTGTTCCAGCCGAGGCGCGGGCCGATGCCGTCACCGTCGTCGAGGCGGCATTCGGGCACGTCGACGGCTTGCAATATCAGCTGCACGTCGAAATCGAGTTCCGGGCCGACGTAGAGACGCACCAGATGGGAGAGGAGAAAGAACATCTTGCGCCGCGGGACAGGCGACGGATCGGGCAGGAATTCGTTAAACCGCGGGAAGCGCAAGGGGCCGATGCGGACGCGGAATTTGCTCTGCACGTCCCAGACCCGTTCGCCGGCGACGACGTTGAGGCCCAGCTGATTGTTGGCGTCGTCGGCCATGCGCGACTGGTTGGCGGGGCCGATACGCAGCCATTGTCCCGTGAATTGCTGAATGCGCACCGGCAGCTGGAAGTGATTCTGGAGCATCGCTTCCAGCGAGACGGCGTTGCGCGGCCGATGCGCCAGGAAACCGCTGTAATGCAAGAGCGCCAGGTCGTCGATGGCCGCCAGGCGCTGCTGCTGTTCCGGTTCGCCGAGCGGTCCAGGGACGGAGACGGCCAGGCGGCCGCGCAGCGACGGCATCCCCAGGCCGATCAGACTGAACAGGCCGCGCGTGAACGGGTCGGCTTCCGCGAGGGCGTATTCGCCGCGCTCGTAGGGGATGTAGAAGCGGTACTTCTCCCAGGCGCGATAGAAGAGGGAGATCAGGCGATGGTCGAACATCGCCATCCAGTCGCGCAGGGCGTGCTTCTCGGCATGCTTCGATTCGCGGTCGTTACGCTGCAATAGTTCAGTGTAGTGCCGCGGCAAAACGCCGCTCGGCCCGGTCAGGCCCAGGAAATTGACGATCAACAGGGGCATCGGCAAGCGGCCATCGGGCGCATGCGTCTGGAAGATGGAACTGGGCGGGAAGGCCAGCGAGGCATGGGCGCGGAAGCGAACGACCTCGCGCGACGGCGGCCCCCCTCGTCCGACGGGCACGCGCTTCGGCTCCAGCTTTTCGAGGATGCGCACCGCCTGGAAGAAGTCGAAGTCGTACCCCTGGGCGAACAGCTGCCAGGCCAGGGTATTTGGTTCGTGAAGGGGGCGCGCGTGCCCGGCCGCGGCCGGGGGCCGGTCGCGAGCGGCGCGCGGCTCGACGGAGGCGGCGCCTACAGCAGCAGGTGTTCCCCGGTTCGGGGCGGCCATTTCTTGAGAATCCCCTCGCCTTGCTTCGTCCGCGCCACCAGCTGGCTGAACGAGTTGATCGTCACGTACAGGCCGAAAAAGCGTTCCAGGATGCTGGCGAATACATAGAGACCGCTGCCGACGTACTTCTGTTCGTCGAACTCGACGGTGATCTCGGTGCCCCGGCAAAAGCCGCTCGCGGTCGGCCCTCCGGTACGCCCGACGACGCGCCGGCTGTTGACCGACAGGATGCCGTCGATCAACTGTTGCGTCACGGCTGCTAGCTGCGGGCCGGCCTCGGGGTCAGAGAAGTCGTACAGCTTCAAGATTTCCTGCAGCGCCTGCTTGCCTTCGCGCGGGTCGCTCAACGACAAATGATTGAGCGACAGGTGCGACACCAAACGCCAGTGGGCGCCGCGGCGCAGCGGCGGCCGCAACGGGCGGGAGGGAGTGCGCAGACAGCGAATGCGGCTCAGTGGGGCGGCCGCTTCCAACTCGAAATGCAGCGACTCGCCCGCTTGCTGCAGCTTCACCGGCAAGTCGCGGTTGGTGCAGATGGTGCGGACTACCAGGGTTTGTTCCGCCGGCAAGCGCGGCTCGAAGTCGAGATCGACCAGGTTCAGATAGACCTCGGTGCCGCGGTCGTCCTCGTTGCTGGCCTGGCGGCGCGAGGCGTACCAGAAGGCCCGATGCGTCTCGCGGCTGGTGCCGTGCTTGAACGAGTAAAACGGTTGATATTCCCGCGTCGTGTTCGTCATCGGGTCCACGCTCGTGACCGATTGCACCGAGTAGACCTCGAGGCCAAACGGATGGGCCACGTCGGGCACGACGCGGTATTCGTAGCGCGCCTGCGATACCGCGATCGGCTCGGCGGTCTGTTCGACCAGGTTGACCACCGGCGTACAGCCGAGCCGAAACGTGGACGCCTCGACCGTCTGTTCCAGGCTGGGCAGCGTGCGATTCAGGTAGAGTACGACTTCCATGCGCGTGCCGAAGCCGGCCTTGCGCACGCGCTGCCAGCCGCCGAGGTCGAGGAAGAAGAACTTCTGCGGAAAGGTGAAGAACTCGGTGACGAGGCGATAGCCGTCGAACGATTGATTCGGGTACGACAGCAACGCCTCCTCGCGGTCGAAGCCGACGGGGAAGAGGCATTCGTCGGGCCGCATCACGATGGGGGGCTGCTTCGAGTCGCGCTCCAGCGAACGGAAGCCGACTTGCAGCGTGTGGTTGAAGATGAACTCGTACAGCGTCGTGACGATGGGGTTGTCGCCGAACAGGTACAAGCGCAGCTTGTCGAGGCTCAGCTGCGAGAAGTTCATCTCGGCCTGGCACTCGAACTGAAGGCGCAGCACGGCGGCGGTGCGCGGCGGCGGCTTCAGCTGCGGCGGAAACGGCGGCGGCCTCAGCTGAGCGTCGGTCAGGGCGATGGGCCAGAGCGTCACCGGGTAGCCGGTGCGGAAGCTACACGTCAAGCCGCCGACCGGCTGGGTGTGCAGGCGGCTATGACGCGCGATGGTGAAGCCGTTGGGCAACTGTGCCCGGCCGCCGTCGAGGTCGAACTGCAACAGCGCCATCGACGGCACCGGCGCCAGGTAGTGCGGATAGAGGACGTTGAGCAATGCGTCGGTCAGTTCGGGGAACTCGTCGTCGATCTTGTGCTGGATGCGCCCAGTGAGGAGGGCGACCGATTCGATGAGGCGTTCGACGTGCGGATCGACGGAACGATTCGGCTCCAGCAGCAGCCGGCCGGCGGCCGCCGGGTACTGCTTGGCGAATTCCTGCGCCAGCTGCCGGATGAATTGCAGCTCGCGCTCGTAATAGGGGTAGAGGACTTCGCTCATGTCAGCTGCTCGACTTCACGGAATAATGCCCGGTGGTCAACTCGAGGACGGTATCGAAGGCCACCTCGGGGGCCGGGTCGAGACAGAGCCGCGCTTCGACGCGGTACTTGATCGAGCGATCCTTGTCGTTGTCGCTGTCGAGAAGGATGGCGCGTACGTCCTTCAAGCGCGGCTCGAAGCGGGCGACGATGCCTTCGAGGACGTGGCCGATGTTGTCGCGGTCTTGCGGCGTGAAGGCGTTCATCGAGGTGAGGTCGGGCAAGCCGTAGGCCACCGGCGAGCGGGCCACTTCCACGAATTCCGGCGGCAAATCGACGCACGTTTGCCGGGTGTTCAGCAATTCCTCGAGATCGCGCTGCACGGCGTCAAGCATCTGTTCGAGCGAGTAGCCTTGACGATAGGTAGTGCCGCCCGAATCGGGATCGATGAGGCGGTCGAGGATGGAGGGCATCAGCGATTGATTGGCATCGACCTTGGCCACGGCGACGGCCTCCCGGAGCGGCGCGGACGGTGTCGAGACAAGAGGTAGCGTACCGTTTTGTTGGGTCGATGACCACCTGGCGGGCGCGGGGGGGGCGTTAGCCCCCCGTGGTTCACAACAGTAAATCCCCGGGGGGCTAACGCCAATACCGTTTAACGAAGGACGATGTTCACTTGTTTCTACATTGAAAAATCGCCTGAAAAATACTGTACATCGTACTGAACATCGAGCTTCGTTAAACGGTATTGGGGCTAGCGCCCCCCGCTCGCCAATTCAACATGCGTTTTCGTCTGCTCCTATTTTTGCGCCCCCAACTTCGCCCGTTCCGTCCGGATCTGTCCCGCGCCGAGCGCCACGTAATCCGCCTTGGCCGCCAGGTCGGGCCGGTCCAGGTAGAAGGCGGCGAAAGCGCGCACCTGCGGCTTCTCCAGCGACGCCTTGTTGACGTAGATCAGCAGCGAACGCCGCAAGGGATACGTGCCGCCACGAATGGCGTTTAAGGTCGGCGCCGCGAAATGGTGCCGCTTCAGCGCGATACTCGGCTTGCCGGGGAAGCGGTCCTCCTCGTCCTCGTCGGGGCCATCGTCGGGGACTAGCGAAATAGCCACGGTGCGAAACTTGTCCTTGTGCCGTTCGGCATGGGCAGGCCGCATGATACCAAGCGAGTGCTTTTCCAACTCGAATCCCGCGGGTAGATTTCCCTCGTCGTCCATCGGCTGATAGTCGCCGCGACAGTGGCCGGGCTTGCCGTTGATCGCGCCGGTCATGAAGTCGAAGTCGCGCGCGTTGCCGGGCGGACCGAACGGCACGACATTTTCCTCCGGCCATTGCGGGTCCACCTCGTTCCAGGTCCGGGCGCTCTTAAAGTCGTCGGCGTCGGGAAGCCAGATCTTCTTCAACTGCGGCAAAGTGAGTCGGCGCACCCAGCGGTTATGCCGCGGCACGACGACGGCCAGCGCCCGCCAGGCGACCTGCACTTCGATAATTTCGACCTTGTTCTTGGCGCACAGTTCGATCTCGTCGGCCTTGATGGGCCGGGTGGCGGCGTTGACGTCGCATCGTCCGTGGCAAAACTGTTTGAAGCCATTGCTGGTGCCGGTGATGGCGACGTTGAGCTTGACGTCGGGATGCGCCTCCTCGAACGCCTCGGCCACCAGCTTGGTGATGGGGCCAACCGTGCTGGAGCCGGCGACAGCGACTTCGCCTTCGAGTTTCGGATCGGCGGCACGCGGCGCGCTCAGCGTCGTCGCCAGGAAAAGGGCGCCGCACAAGGCATGGCGGATTCGCATGGCGGTCTCCAAGAGGAGAGACTTCTTCGCTCAATCCTCGCACGGTTCAGGGCCTTCGCCCCAGGCGTTCCAGCGACGCCTTGGCCTCACGCGTCAGCCAGGCCTCGGGCGTTCCCTTGCTCAGCGCTTCCAGCACGCGCTTGGCCTCGGCGTCGCCGATCTGCTCCAGGACTTCCAGCGCGCGGTTGCCGCGCAGGCGTTCGGGCGTCGCCGTCGGCCTTCGCAGTTGCTCCAGCAATTCGCCGATGCGGCGCCGCGCGTCCGGCGACAGTTCGGTCTTGAGCGCCGCCTCAAGCGCGGGCTGGGCGAGGTCGTCGAGGTCGGTCAACTCCTTGGCCGCGCGCAAGCGCGTGCCCGGGTTGTCGGCGTCGAGGTCGGCGATCAGTGCCGCCAGTTTCTTTGGATAGGCGGCTTGCGCGGGCCGCAGCTGCTTGTCGAGAAGCGATAGGGCGCCGGCCGGCGCGGCGCTCAGCAATGCCACGGCTCGATACCCTTTCGTGCCATCCGCCGCGGCGAGGTCTTCCCAGAGCGCGGCGCGTTCGTCGTCGGTCAGTTTGGCCTTCGCCGGTTGGCCATCGAGAATCAGACCGCGCAGGGTACTCAGGCGCAGCGTTTTGTCAGATCCCGCCGAGGCGAAAATGCTATCGTCGGGCGAAAAAGCCAGCGCGCGGACGCCGGCGCGGTGGCCGGTGGTTTGCAATCGCTCCTTGCCGCTGGCGACCTCCCAGAAGCGCACCGTCTTGTCGAAGCCGGCGGAAACGAGCGTGCGGCCATCGCGCGAGTAGGCCACGGCGCGGACCTTGTCTTGATGGCCCGTCAGCGGATAGCGCACCTTGCCGGCCGCTAGGTCCCAGAGGCGTACCGTCTTATCGCCGCCGGCCGAGGCGATGGTCTGGCCGTCCGGCGCGAAGGCCACGCTAAAGACCCAGCCGTCATGGCCAGTGAGTTGCCGGCTCGTCGCCGTGTCGGCGAGGTCCCAGACGCGCACGCTGGCGTCGGCGCTGCCGGAGACGAGGTGCTTGCCGTCCGCGGAGAAGGCGAGGGCCGTCACCGGACTGGTGTGGCCCGGCAGCGTTTGCAGCCGCTTGCCGTCGGCGACGTCCCAGAGATGTAGGGTGCCTTCCTTGCCCGTGCGATCCATATTGCCGCTGGCGAGCGTCTTGCCGTCGGCGGCGAACGCCAGGCACAACACGCCATCGGCATGAGGTCCGAAGCGACGCAGCTCCCTTCCGTCGGCCGCGTCCCAAAGGCGCACGGTCTTGTCCCAGCCGCCGCTGGCGATGCTCTTGCCGTTGGGCGCGAAGGCCACGCATTCCACCTCGCCGTGATGGCCCGTGAACGAGCGGATTTCCTTGCCGTCGGCCACGTTCCAGAGGCGCACCGTCTGGTCCCAGGCGCCGCTGGCGATGGTCTTGCCGTCTGGCGAGAACGCGATGGCCGACACCGCCGCGGGATGGCGCAGCACCACCTCGGCGGGGGGCGCCGGTTCGTCGGCGCAGACCACCGCGCCCGCCAACAAGAGCCACAATTTTAGAGGCCGAATGGCAACGTTCATGGTCCCCCCGCCCCGGTTAGCGACGCTTCGGAGAAGCGTTGACCCTTATGACGCCTCGCCGCGGCGCCGCTAACGCTTCTCCGACGCGTCGCTAAACATACCATACCGTAAAAGGAGACTCGCCGTGCCCGTCTGGCGCGCGGCCTTGCCCTCGTCGCCCACTTTGCCCAGTCTTGGCGAGCGGGGGGCGGAAGCCCCCAACAGGACAAGCTCAGGGGGCGTACCCCCCCCCCCCCCCACGCGGGTCTTACACCGGGCGGGTGGAAATTCCCGCGTCCCGCCCCTTACCATATAAAACCCCCGTAACCCAATGGGGGGGG
>JBBSES010000140.1:0-9479 GCA_038239465.1 Gemmatales bacterium | reverse complement strand
GACCTATCTTCTCGTCTTCCCCGACGAGGCCGGCCGTGCCGCCGCCTGGGCGCGCTTCCGCGACGATCCCGAATGGCTGAAACTCAAGGCGATGCCGGAGTACGCCGACAAGGAGATCGTCTCGCGCATCACGAATCATATCCTGACTCCGGCGGCCTATTCGGAGTTGTAAACGCCGCGAACGGAGGTCCCCGCGTGTCCTCGCCGCGACTGGACGCCCGTGCCATCTGGCAAGCTGCCGTTGATGCGGCGCGTCCCGAGGTTTTGGTTCGCGCCGCCCTCGAAGACCCGGCCATTCCGATTCGACGTCTCCTGGCATCGGCGCGGCGTATCCTCGTTGTCGGCGGCGGCAAGGCGGGGGCAGCGATGGCCGCCGGTCTCGAAGACGGTTTGGCCGATCACCTCGACCGCGTGGAAGGATTGCTCAACGTCCCCGCCGAATGCGTGCGTCCTTTGCGCTCTCTCCAACTCCATGCCGGCCGACCCGCCGGTATCAATTTTCCCACCGCCGAGGGAGTCGCCGGTACCGCGCGCATGCTCGACCTTCTTGCCGGTGCCGGTCCCGACGACGTCGCCCTCTGCCTTCTGTCCGGTGGCGGTTCGGCGTTGCTGCCCGGCCCCGTCGAAGGAGTCTCCCTCGAAGACAAACAAAAGGTCACGCAACTGTTGCACGCCAGTGGCGCCACCATCGACGAGATGAATTGCGTGCGCAAGCACTTGTCGCGGGTCAAGGGGGGCGGCCTGGCCCGGACGTTTACCGGCAAGGCGCTGGTCAGCCTCATCATCTCCGACGTGGTCGGCGATCCGCTGGACGTGATCGCCTCCGGGCCGACGGCCGCCGACCCGACGACCTTCGCCGATGCCGTGGATGTGCTGCACAGGTACGGCCTCTTCGAGCGAACGCCATCCGCGCTGCGCCAACATCTCGGAGCCGGCGCCTCCGGCTCCGTGGCCGAGACGTTGAAGCAGTTGCCCGCCACCGTGACGAACCATGTCATCGGCAACAACGCGCTGGCCCTTGACGCCGCCAGGGCCGAAGCTGAACGGCGCGGCTACCCCGTCCTTAACCTCGGTTCATTCATTGAGGGGGAAACGCGGCAGGTGGCGGCCGCCCTCGCCGGTGTCGTCCGCAGCATACGCCAAGACGGTATCCCGGCTCGGCCTCCCCTGTGCCTGCTCAGCGGTGGCGAAACGACCGTGACCCTGTGCGATGCGCCGGGCCGCGGCGGACGCAACCAGGAATTCGTCCTGGCGGTGGCGCTCCGATTGGGCGGCGACGGCTTGCGCGATACCGTCGTCCTCAGCGGCGGCACCGATGGCGAGGACGGACCGACCGATGCCGCCGGTGCCTGGATCGACGCGGAGAGCTGGCAGCGCGCCGCTCAGCTTGCCCTGTCGCCCGCGCGCCACCTGGCCCGCTGCGACGCCTATCCCGTGTTTCATGCCATCGATAGCCTGCTGATTACCGGGCTGACCCATACCAACGTCATGGACGTGCGCGTCGTGCTGCTGGTGTGAAAGAACTACCATCGCCGGATGAAGAATTGACGATCCATGGGGGTCGGGTTGTAACAGTTGCACGAGGCGGCCATGAGGCCAAGCGGCGGCGATGGGTTTTCACCCACGTAATGCTATGTTAAGAAAGGGTTTGCGCTTGAGCTAGGCGAGCGTAAACTTCGATTGGCACGATGCTTGCTTTCATATTCTCCCATCTGCCTCGAGTCCTCTCCACGATTCAGAATCGGGGCTGGAACAGAGGCCTGGGGCCTCGGAATCCCAGGCTCGTGCAGGAAGTCGGCCCGCGTCGGCGGGTCCGTCATCGCTCCCGTGGGCGCGGCTTGCTTCCTGCTCGTTAATATCCATCGGCGCCGACCGACCCGCCGGCGGCCGCCGCTTCTCCTCCCGGGTCGAACCGACCCTCGGCCCGGGAGTCTTTGGAACCTCCGCTCCCCCGCGGACCCCGTGGCCCCTGCCGCCTCCCCCCGGCGCGCATCGGCCTCCTCCCCGACCCGCGCCGCCGTGGCGCGGGTTTTTCTTTTTCCTCATCCCATGCCACGGCCGAGGCCGAAAATTACGCAAGCTGCCTCATCGCCGCTTGTCGTGGCATCGCGATTGCATTGTGTGAATATCGAGCGTTTGGCTCGGAACGAGGGGAAGGTGACAACATGGAATTCCGCTGGAGCGCCTTAATCGCGGTGTGGACGATGCTCTCGGGTCCGGTGTTCGTTCAGGTGCAAAACCTGAACTCCAGCCCGCCGCCCGCGAAAACCGTCGTGGCCTGGAAAGCGTCGCCGTTGAACACACAGCGCTGAGCGCGCTCATTCGCCGAGGTCGTTTTCGGTGAAGATGAGGAAGCCCTTGCCGATCAGCGTTTGCACGGCCATCTCGTGGTCGTCCACATGCAGGGCCAACGCCGCCCGCCCTTGCGGTCCCACCAAGAGGGGATAGGCGTAGTCGATATTGATCTCGGAGGCCAGCAGCGCCTTGCATATCTGCAACAGCGGCTGGCTCCCTTCCGGCAGCTGGACCACCAACAAATCGCTCTCCGTGACGGGCATCTCCGCCTGACGGAAGATCTCCAGCGCGCGCTCGGGGTCGCTCAACACCATACGCACGACGGCGCAATCCGCCAGGTTGACGACGCCCAAGGCGACGATGCGTACGTCGGTGGTCTCGAAGCGGCGCACCACGTCGAGCAAGACGCCGACCCGGTTTTCGAGGAAGACGTTGAACTGGCGGACGCTCGGCCAATCGCGGCCATGCGCCGTTTCGAAATCGATGCCGGCGTCTTCTCCATAACTCATACAAACTCCCTTGTTTGACTCCTTGCAGTATACGGCAACGCGCGCGGAGGGGTCAATTCGGGTCTAGCGGCGCGGATCACCGGGGAAAATACGCCAACTCCCCCCTTGCATCGCGCTCCGGCCATTGTATGATGATAGCATGATGCGCATCACCCCCGTCCCGCGAACGTCGCTGGTCGATACCGTTGTGGAGCGGCTGCGTTCCCTCATCGACGAAAACGGCCTGGGGCCGGGCGACCGTCTGCCGACCGAGGCGGAGTTGGTCAAGCAATTGGAGGTGAGCCGCACCGTCTTGCGCGAGGCGGTCGGCCGGCTGGAAGCGATGGGCCTGGTGAGCGTGCGGGGGCCGCGCGGCATGTTCGTCGGCGATGTCGGCAGCTTGCATAGTTGCGTGCGGCTGGTCGGCAGCGCCATGGCCATCTCGCCGCGCGAACTGCTGCAATTCTCCGAGTTTCGCCGGGCCATCGAGTGCGACGCCGTGCGCGCAGCGGCCGAACGGGCCACGGCGGGCGACGTCGCCGAATTGGAAGCGTCGTGTCGAGAGATTGGCCGAAGCGACTTGACGCACGCCGAGGCGCACGAAATCGACTTGCGCTTCCATCGCAAGCTGCTCGACCTTTCGGGCAATGAATTGATGATGAACGTCATGGACGTGATCCGCGAATTCGTCCGCGCGAGTATCGCCCGAGGCTCGCCGCCGCGCCGCGATCCCCTTGTGACGCAACGGCATCACCGGGCCATCGTGACGGCGATCAAGGCCAAGGATGCCGACGCCGCCGAGCGCGCCATGCGCGCCCACCTGGACGCGGGGCTGCCGTTTATCGCCCGCGGTCCCGCCGAGGGCTGAGTACGACGACCATCCCACCGCAATGCGAGAGTGCCATGCTGACGATCCATCACTCGACGGCATCCCCCCTGTGCGACGGCCTAACCCGGCGCGACTGGCTCACAGTCGGCGGCCTGGGACTGCTGGGGATGGGCGTGCTTGGCTCCCTCGCCGCCCGAACCTCCGTCACCTCGGGCGGCGGATTCGGCAAGGCGAAATCGGTCATCCTATTGTGCTTCCTCGGCGGTCCGGCGCAGCAAGAGACGTGGGACCCCAAGCCGGATGCGCTCGCGGAAGTGCGCGGCCCGTTCAAGCCGATCGCCAGCAACGTGCCGGGCATTCAAGTCAGCGAACTGATGCCGCGCACGGCCAAGCATCTCGACAAAATTTGCGTGCTGCGCGCCATGTCCACGGGCGATAATTCGCATTCGTCCAGCGGCTATTACATGCTGACGGGCCGGCCGCACCAACCGCCGGGCGTCGAAAACGCCTTGCCGGGAGCGCCGAACAACTGGCCGAGCCTGGCCGCCATCGTCAAGAAAATGCTGCCCGGCAACGGCACGCTGCCGCCGGCCATCGCTTACCCGGACAACATCTGGAACGACGGCAACATTCCCTGGCCCGGCCAGGACGCCGGCTTTTTAGGCCGCGCGGCCGATCCGTGGCTGATTCGCTGCGATCCGACCGAGCGCGACTTCCGTGTCCCGGAACTCGGCTTGCCGGACGAGGTGCCATCGGTGCGCTTCGACGACCGGCGCTCGCTTCTGGAGCAAGTCAATCGGGGTCTGGACCGCGCCGACGCCGCCGGGGTCGGCGCCCGCTGGGATGTGCAAAGCCGGCAGGTGTTCGATCTGCTGCGCGCCTCGCGTGCCCGCACGGCCTTCGACCTTGCGCAAGAGCCGGTGGCGATGCGCGAGCGCTACGGCAACCACAAGTTTGGCCAGGGCGCTCTGCTCGCCCGGCGCCTGGTCGAAGTCGGCGTGCCGCTGGTGCAGGTCAACTGGGTGCGCGGCAAGTTTCCCAACGATCCCAATCAGGGCATGTGGGACACGCATAGCAAGCACGACGTTACGATGAAGGACATCCTCTGTCCCCTCATGGATCAGGCCTATTCCACGCTGCTCGAAGACTTGGCGGCGCGCGGCCTGCTCGATAGCACGCTCGTCGTCTGGATGGGCGAGTTTGGCCGGACGCCGAAGTACAACGCGGGCGGCGGCCGCGATCACTGGGGCCACGTCTTCTCGGCGGCGCTGGCCGGTGGCGGCGTGCGCGGCGGGCAAGTCATCGGCGCTTCGGACAAGAGCGCTGCCTATCCCAAGGAAGGCAAGGTGCGCCCCGAAGACTTGTCGGCGACCGTCCTGCACGGCCTGGGCATCGCCCCCGACGGCGAGATGCGCGACACGCTCAATCGGCCGTTGCCCCTCTGCACCGGCGAAGTGGTGCGCGGGGCGTTCTAATTGATGTCATCACCCACCTATCCGCGTCCCGCCTCTCTCGGTTAAAATAGAGCGACAGTACCAAACGACCTTCGAGGGTAGCGCTCATGGCTTTCTCCCTCCCCGCCACCCACGCGCGGCCACCCATTTCACCGACAGTGGAACCGATCCCGCCCCTGACGAACGGCGACCGGCTGAGCCGCGCCGAGTTCGAGCGTCGCTACGACGCCATGCCCCACGTAAAGAAAGCGGAGCTAATCGACGGAGTCGTCTACATGCCCTCTCCCGTCCGTTTCAATCTTCACGCGGAACAACATTGCGACTTGACCACCCTGATTGGTATCTATCGCTTCGGGACGGATGGTGTCCGCTCCGGCGATAACGCCTCCATTCGGCTCGATATGGACAGTGAACCGCAGCCCGACGTGGTCTTGTTCATCGATCCCGAACGCGGAGGCCAGGCGCGCATCGACGACGATGGGTATATCCAAAGCGCGCCAGAGATGGCTGCCGAAGTTTCCTCCAGCAGCGTCAGCCATGACCTCGGTGTAAAACTTCAAGCATATCAACGCAATGGCATACGTGAATATGTCGTCTGGCGCGTCCTCGACCGGGCCATCGACTGGTTCGTGTTGCGCGGCGCCGAATATCAACGACTCGCGGCGGAAGAGGGCGTTTATCGCAGCGAAACGTTTCCGGGATTGTGGCTCGACACCGCGGCGCTGTTGGCGGGCGACCGGGCCAAGGTGCTGGAGGTATTGCATGAAGGATTGCGAACGCCCGCGCATGGCGCTTTCGTGGCGCGACTGAGCGCGGCCGCTCCGCCACAACTGGAATCACGGTAGCAAGGAGAAAGGCCCACCGTCGGAGAAGAAGCCACGTCGCAAGTCCCCTGTCACCCCTTGAGCAGCTGGTGCAAACGCAGATGAAACGGCCCCAGCTTGCCGCCGTAGTTGCCTGCTGAAATTCCCTTCACGCCCGGCACGCAAGCGGCACGGACGCCGACGCGCGTCGCTTCCTCGACGCTCAGCAAATCCAATCCATCGATGACGATTTCATACGTGGCGTTGGCCCCCTCGGGCAGCGCCGTATCGACGAGGCCGCGCAGCGTCGGGCAATAGGCGTCGTTGGTGCTGGCGCGCAGCTTCTTGTATTTGCTGCCCACCTTGCTGCCGCTACGGACGATGCCGCCGGGGAAGGGAAGGATAACATTGGGCAGGCGGCGGATGGCTGTCACCGCCGCTTCGGCAGCCGCGAGTCCGGTCGCCTGAGTCTCGGCCAGGATGAGCAGGTTGCCGCCCGCCACGCCCTTGGTCGTGCCAAACACGTCCTCGCAGGTGAATTCGCCGTCCATGACGGGTATGCGCCAGAAGCGCCGTCCTTCGAGTTGCTTGCTGATTTGAAAGCCATCGCCGAAAAAGCGCAGCTGGCCGCCGACCTGGATACTCTTCTCTTTCACCACCGGCAGGCCGTTGTAACAGGCCGTCGTCGGGCAGGTAAGGATGCACTGACCGACACGGTTGACCACGGCCTTGGCCAGCGCGTCCCGACTGAAGGCGAACAACAGCAAGCTCACCCCCGGCCGGCCATCGGGCGTTTCCTCGCCGTGCAATTCGCGCTCGATGCCCGCCTCGGCGTCGCAGCCGATGACGCTGGCGGCGTAGCCTGTCGCCGTTTGCCCGGCGATGCGTGCCCATGCCGGCGTGGCGGCGGTCACGATCAGCCGCGCCGCCGTCATCGGGAACGCCTCGGCGAAGGTGTCCTCGATGGGAACGCCGTGGATGGTAAGCAAGAGAAAGTCCCTGTAGCGCGGGAGCGAGAACACTTTGATTTCCTCGTTCCCAGGCTTAGCCTGGGAATGCCTTCCTCGAGGCTCCGGCTCGTGGGAGTGTTGCCGGCGTGCCCGGTGGCGGTTGAAGCTCCGACGAGGCGGAGCCTCGGAAAAGTGGGTTCCCAGGCAGGAGCCTGGGAACCAGGAGCAGGAGCGCTCTTTAGCGGTGTAGCCAGGCCCGAAGCACGGAGAGCATTTGCTCGGTGTCCACGGGTTTGGAGAGATAATCCCAGGCCCCCGCTTCGATGCACTTTTCCCGGTCGCCCTTCATCGCCTTGGCGGTGACGGCGATAATCGGCAGCCCCTTCAACTGCGGCACCTTGCGGATCTCGCGCATAGTGTCGATGCCGTCCATCTCCGGCATCATGATGTCCATCAACACGATATCGACCTCCTGCTCCTCTTGCAAAATGCGGATGGCTTCGCGCCCGGTCTCGGCGGCCACGATGACCATCTCGTGCTCCTCCAGCACGGTGGAAAGCGCGAAGATGTTGCGGATATCGTCATCGACAATGAGGACGCGCTTGCCCGCCAACACCTGATCCGACTGGTGCAAGCCCTCCAAAACCTTCCGCTTGGCCTCCGGCAGTTGGTCGATCCGCCGATGCAGGAAATACGAGGCCTGATCGAGAAGGCGTTCGGGGGAATGAGCGCTGCGGACGGGGCAGCCGCGGCCGAGCCGCTTCCAGCCGCCATCTTCGTCCGCGACCGCCTGGCCGTCGCCATAGACGATAACGGGCGACAGACCGGCGGCCGGTTCGCGGTCGAGTTCGTCGGCCAGGGCGGCGGGGGTTATGTCTGGGAGACTGGCCGGCAAGACGACGCAATCCATGCGCCGCGCGCGCAGGACTTGCAGCGCGGCGCGGCCATCCGCGACGCCGGTGACTTGCAGGTCGCTCGCGTCGATGCTGGACACGACTCGCTCGCGCCAGGTCGGATCGGGATCCACGACCAGTAAGTTTCTCTTGCGCGTACCGAGAAACTCGCGCAGGTCGTCGAGCAGGCGATCCACCGTGGCGCGCGTTTTGATCGGCTTGGCGACGAAAGCGAGGGCGCCGGCCGCGAAAGCCCGTTCGCGCGCCTCTTCGGTAGAAATGACGCACACGGGCACATGCCGCGTGAGGCTGTCGTTTTTCAGCCGTTCGAGGACGCGCCAGCCCTCGATGTCGGGCAAGAAAATGTCGAGCGTCAGGGCGTCGGGCTTGTACTGGCTCGCCATCGAGAGGGCGGCGGCGCCGAGCGACGTGACGAGTCCCTTGAAGCCTTTGTCGCGGGCGGCGTCGAGCAAAAGACGGGCGAACCCCAAATCGTTTTCCACGATCAACAGCACGCGGTCGCCGGGTTGGATGATCTCCCGATCGTCGCCCGCTTCGTTGACGAGGGGCGCGGCTTCGGCAATGGCGCCGTTCGCGCTATCCATCACCGGCACGACCGGGTTATTTCTCGACGCACCAATCGCCAGTTGGCCATCGCCGCCGTCGGCCGAGGCGGGGGTCGCCTTGCGCGCCTGCCGCGGCGAGACGTAATTTTGCGGCAAGTACAGGAGAAAAATGCTGCCGCGGCCGGGCGTGCTCGCCAGGCGGATTTCGCCTCCGAGCAGGCGCGACAATTCGCGGCTGATCGCCAGGCCCAGGCCGGTGCCGCCATACTTGCGGCTCGTGCTGCCGTCGGCCTGCTGAAACGCCTCGAAGATGATTTGCTGCTTGTCCGGGGCAATACCGATGCCCGTATCGCTGACGGAAAAGACCAGCACGTCGGCCGCGCGGTTCAAGCTTTCGTTGCCGGCGTCCCACCCCGAGTCGGCGCGCTCGACGTTCAATTTGACCTGGCCCGAGTGCGTGAACTTGAAGGCATTGGACAACAGGTTCTTGATTACCTGCTGGAGCCGCTTGGCGTCGGTAAACAGCGACCGCGGCAGTTCGGGACTGAAATAGAGGAGGAAATCGACGTTCTTGGCCTCGGCCACGTGGCGGAACGTGCGTTCCACGTAGCCGCGCAAGTCGTCGAGCCGGACCTCGCCGACATCCACCACGACGGTGCCCGACTCGATCTTCGAGAGATCGAGGATGTCGTTAATGAGCATCAGCAAATCGTTGCCCGACGAGTGGATCGTCTTGGCGAACTCGGTCTGCCGGCCCGTGAGGTTGCCGTCCGCGTTTTTCGACAGCTGATCGGAGAGAATCAAAAGACTGTTGAGCGGCGTCCGCAATTCGTGGGACATGTTGGCGAGGAACTCCGACTTGTACTTCGATGTCAGCGCCAGCTGTTTGGCCTTTTCCTCGAGCGCTTGTCGGGCTTGCTCCACCTCGCGGTTCTTGCTTTCGACCTCCTGGTTTTGATGGGCCAACAAGCGGGCCTTCTCCTGCAACTCCTCGTTGGTGTTCTGCAATTCCTCTTGCCGGCTTTGCAATTCGTGCGCCAGCGATTGCGATTGCTTGAGGAGGTCCTCGGTGCGCATGTTGGCTTCGATGGTATTGAGAACGATGCCGATACTTTCGGTCAGCTGATCGAGAAACGCTTGATGCGTGGGATTGAAGCGCTCGAAGGAAGCCAACTCCAGCACGCCCTTGACTTGCCCTTCG
>JBBSES010000139.1:0-9485 GCA_038239465.1 Gemmatales bacterium | reverse complement strand
GCTATTTCCGGCACGAGGTCGTCGCCGTGCATGGTGGGCCCTTCCTTGGGTGTTTTGGCAAACGAGGCAAGGGAAGGAGTTCTAGCCGATGGGCGAGCGCGGTGTCAAGTTCGGCCGTTGGCGCGACGGGGGGTCGAGAATCCAAGTGAAAAAAGGCACAGGCCGCCAAGATGGGGGGACAGGCCGCCAAACACGTTGGCGGGCGGGGTGAGGGCCGGTCCTACCCAAGGAGAAACGGCGCCAGCAAGGGGATGAGTTGGGCCGACTCCGCCAGGAAACCGTCGTGCCCGTGGCGCGACGACAACTCGGCGTAGCGGGCATCCACGCCGACGGCGTTCATGCGCTCGCCGAGCGCGCGGATGTCGCCGGGCGGGAAGAGCCAATCGCTGCTGATGCCGACGAGCAGGACGCTCGCGTGAATTCCAGAGAGGATCGCGGCTTCTTCCTCGGGCGTGGCGCCGAGGTCGAAAAGGTCCATGGTCCGCGAGATGGCGAGATAGGAGTTAGCGTCGAAACGGCGTTGGAAGACTTGGCCTTGGTAGTCGAGGTAGCCGGCCACGTCGAAGCGGCCTAAAGGTGAAACGGAGGGATGCTCTCCCGCGCGATTGGGACGGCGGGCGAAACGCTCCTCGAATAACTCGGGCGATTTGTAGGTGCAGGTCGCCAGGGCGCGGGCCAGCGATAGGCCGGCGAGGGGCGGGGCGTCGGGAGTATAGCGGCCGCCGCGCCAGGCGGGGTCGAGGCGAATCGCCTGCTGCTGCAAGTGGTTCAACGCCAGCGACAGGGCATTGAGCGGCGCCGCGCCGATGGCGGCACAGCGGCGCACGCGCTCGGGGAACAGGGCCGCCCAGGCGAGCGCCTGCATACCGCCGATGGAACCGCCGACCACGCCGCGCAATTGCTCGATGCCAAGATGATCGAGGAGAAGGGCTTGGGCGCGGACGATATCGGCGATCGTCACCACCGGGAAATCGGGGCCATACGGTTGGCCGGTGCGCGGGTCGAGGCTGCCCGGCCCCGTCGAGCCATAGCACGATCCGAGGATGTTGACACATAAGGTGCAGGAATTTTGCGGGTCGAACGGTTGGCCGAGGGCATAGAGATCGGCCCACCAGTCGGCGGCGCGGGACGAGCCGGAGAGGGCGTGACAAACGAGGACCACGTCGTCGCGGTGGCGGTCGAGGTCGCCATACCAGGCGTAGCGCAGCGTGATCGGTTGCAATCGGCCGCCGTTGGCGAGTGGAAGCGGCTCGTCGGCCAGGGTGAAGTCGGCTTCGTGCGTCGGTTCGATGGTGGGCATCGGATCACGCCCCCTGGCTGACGCGCAATGCCTGTTCGAGGTCGGCAACGATATCGCGGATATCTTCAATGCCGACCGACAACCGCACCAGTTCCTCAGTCACGCCGGTGGCTTGCTGTTCGGCGCGCGTCAACTGCTGATGCGTCGTCGAGGCGGGATGAATGACCAGCGATTTGGCGTCGCCGATGTTGGCCAGCAGGCTAAAGAGTTTCACGGCATTGATGAAGCGCTTGCCCGCCTCGAAGCCGCCCTTGATGCCGAAGGTCAGCAGAGCGCCGCCGCCGTTCGGCAAATACTTGCGGGCCAGCGCGGCGTAGCTGCCATCGGCCAGACCGGGATAGTTGACCCAGGCGACGGCCGCGTGTTCGCGCAAAAAGCGGGCGACGGCCAGGGCGTTTTCCGAGTGGCGCTCCATGCGCAGGTGCAGCGTCTCCACGCCTTGAAGCAGGAGAAAAGCGTTAAATGGCGACAGGCATGCGCCGGTGTCGCGCAGGCCCTGCACGCGCGCCTTGAGGATGAACGCCAGCGGCCCGAAGGCATCGACGTAGGAAATGCCGTGATACGACGGGTCGGGCTGCACGAACTCGGGGAAGCGGCCCGACGCCTTCCAGTCGAATTTGCCGACATCCACCAGGATGCCGCCGATGGAGGTGCCGTGGCCGCCGATGAACTTGGTCGCCGAGTTGATGACGATATCGGCGCCCCAGCGGCTCGGCTGGCACAGGGCCGGCGACGGCGTCGTGTTGTCGATGATGAGCGGCACGCGCTGGGCATGGGCGATGTCGGCCAACTTCTCGATATCGAGCACGTCGAGCTTGGGATTGCCGACACTCTCGGAATAGACGGCGCGGGTACGGTCGGTGATGGCAGCTTTCAAGCCGTCGTAGTCCGCGGCATCGACGAAGCGGACCGTAATGCCTAAGCGCGGCAGCGTGTAGTGAAAAAGGTTATAGGTGCCGCCGTAGAGCGACGTGGTGGAGACGATCTCGTCGCCGGCGCCGGCGAGCGTCAGGATGGCCAACGTCTCGGCGGCCTGGCCCGACGCCAGCGCCAACCCGGCCGCTCCGCCTTCGAGCGCGGCGATGCGCTTCTCGAAGACGTCGGT
This sequence comes from Gemmatales bacterium, assembly GCA_038239465.1. Lineage (GTDB taxonomy): Bacteria > Planctomycetota > Planctomycetia > Gemmatales > Gemmataceae > JBBSES01. The sequence continues at coordinate 7,080 of JBBSES010000139.1, read as the reverse complement.
GGTCGGGTTCATGATGCGCGTGTAGATGTTGCCGAATTCCTGCAGCGCGAACAGGCGGGCGGCGTGGTCGGCGTCGTCGAAGAGATACGACGTAGTTTGGTAGATCGGCACCGCCCGCGCCTTGGTCGCGGGGTCGGGGACCTGTCCGCCGTGGACCGCCAGGGTCGCCAGGTGCGGGCCGTTCGTCGCGTGCGCCATGGTCGGGGCCTCAAATATAGGGTGTTTAGTGACGCTTCGCGGAAGCGGTTCACTGTAAAGCTTCCGCGAAGCGTCGCTAAACATATAGTTATATTTCTAACCCGTGGGGGCGGTAGCGTCTTCTAAACGGAGTAGCAAATCGCCCGCCTCGACCTGCGTTCCGGGCGTCACCAGCACCTCGGCCACGCGGCCGGCGCGCTCGGTGTACAGCGTGGTTTCCATCTTCATCGCTTCGAGCGTGAACAGCTTGTGTCCCGCCGCGACTTGTTCCCCTTGCTTCGCCGTCACGCTGACCACCAGGCCCGGCATCGGCGCGGCGACGTGGCGCGGGTTGCCGGCGTCCGCCTTGGGCCGCGTTTTCACCTCGGTCGCCACGCTCCGGTCGAGGACGAATACCTCGCGCGGCTGGCCGTTCAGCTCGAAGAAGACGATGCGCCGGCCATCGGGGTGCGGGTCGCCGATGGTCAGGAACTTGATGATGAGCGTCTTGCCCGGTTCGATGTCCACCGCGATTTCCTCGCCCGGCGTCATGCCGAAGAAGAAGGTGGAAGTCGGCAGCACACTGGTGTCGGAGTATTTCTTCTGATGCTCCACGAAGTCGGCGAAGACGCGCGGGTAGAGCAGGTGCGTGACTAACTCTTGCTCGTTCACGGTGCGGCGCAGCTTCTTTTCCAGTTCCTCGCGGACGGCGCTGAAATCGGCGGGCGGCAGACTGGCACCAGGACGGCCGCGCATCGGTTTGCGGCCGCGCAGCACGCGCTTTTGCAGCGCCTTGGGAAAGCCGCCCGGAGGTTGCCCCAAGCGCCCCTCGAAGAACTCGACGACTGACTCAGGGAAGGCCAACTCGCGCGGGCCGTCCAGCACGTCCTTCGGCGTCAGGTTGTTGCCCACCATGAACAGGGCCATGTCGCCGACGACTTTCGACGTGGGCGTGACCTTGACGATGTCGCCGAAGAGATCGTTGACCTCGGCGTAGGTCCGGCAAATGTCGGTCCAGCGATCCTGTAAGCCGAGCGCCGCGGCTTGCTGATACAAATTCGTCGATTGCCCGCCCGGCATGGCGTAGCGATAAACGTCGGCGCCGGCCGGCACGCGGCTGCTCTCGAACGGGGCGTAGAGGCGGCGCACTCCCTGCCAGTAATCGGCGGCCGCCTGCAACGGCTCGAACGACAACCCGGTGTCACGCGCCGTGAAACGCATCACCTCCACGAGCGTGTTCAGGTTCGGCTGGCTGGTCATCCCGGAAAATGGCGCCATGGCGGCATCGACGATATCGACGCCTTCCTCGGAGGCGTCGAGCAATGCCGCCATCTGGCCGCCGGCGCTATCGTGCGTGTGGAAGTGGATCGGAATGCCGATCTCCTGCTTGAGCGTCTTGACCAGCAAGCGAGCGGCGGCGGGTTTGCAGACGCCGGCCATGTCCTTGATGGCCAGCAGGTTGGCGCCCAACTTTTCCAGGTCTTTCGCCAGCTGCACGTAATACTTCAAGTCGTACTTGGTCCGGCTAGCGTCGAGAATGTCGCCGGTGTAGCAGACGGCGGCCTCCGCCAACATGCCAGCGCCGCGCACCGCTTCCAACGCGGGCTTCAAATTCGGCAACCAGTTGAGCGCGTCGAAGACGCGGAACAGGTCGATGCCCGCTTGCGCCGATTCCTTGACGAACGCCTTGACGACGTTGTCCGGGTAGTTGGTGTAGCCGACGGCGTTGGCCGCTCGCAGCAGCATTTGAAAGAGAATGTTCGGGATGCGCTCGCGCAGGTCAGCGAGTCGTTGCCAGGGCGACTCCTTCAGGAAGCGCAACGACGTGTCGAAGGTCGCCCCGCCCCACATTTCCAGGGAGAACAACCCCGCGATACCCGAGGCGTACAGAGGCGCCGCCTGGGCCATGTCGTAGGTGCGCATCCGCGTGGCCAGCAGCGACTGGTGAGCGTCGCGGAAGGTCGTGTCGGTTATCAGCAACCGCTCCTGCCCCAGCACCCAGCGCGAGAAGCGCTCGGCCCCCAGTTCGTGCAGCTTGTGCCGCGTGCCTTCTGGAGGAGACAGGGAGACAGGGAGGGGGAGAGACAAGGAGACGGAAGGCGTACTTTCCTTGTCTCCTTGTCTCCCTCGGGGGGCTAACGCCCTCCCGCTCGCCGTCTCCTTGTCTTTTTTTACGTCAGGGTGCCCGTTGACTAGGATCTCACCGATATAGGTGAGCAGCTTGGAGGCGCGATCTTGGCGCACCGGCAGGCGGAAGAGTTCGGGCGTCTCGTCGATGAATCGCGTCGTCAGGCCGCCGGCGCGAAAGGCGGCGTCGGTGACGAGATTGATGAGGAACGGGATGTTCGTCTTGACGCCGCGGACGCGGAATTCTTGCAGGCTGCGTTCCATGCGGCGGGCGGCATCGATGAAGCGCAGGCCGCTGGCCGTCACTTTCACCAGCAGCGAATCATAGAAGGGCGTGATGACGGCGCCGCCGAACGCGCTGCCGGCGTCGAGGCGGATGCCCATGCCGCTGGCCGAGCGGTAGTGGCTCAGCCGGCCGTAGTCGGGGATGAATTTATTGGCGGGGTCTTCCGTCGTCACGCGGCATTGCAGCGCGTAGCCATGCGTGATGACGGCGGCTTGGTCGCCCAGGCCGATTTCCGGGTCCGAGAGCGGCTTCCCCTCGGCGATGAGCAGTTGACTCTTGACGATGTCGTAGCCCGTGACCACTTCGGTGACGGTGTGTTCCACCTGGATGCGCGGGTTGACCTCGATGAAATAGAACTGGTCCGAATCGGCGTCGAGCAGGAATTCGGCGGTGCCGGCATTGTCGAGGCGCACGGCCTTGCCGATTTTGAGGGCCGCGTCGAGGATGCGCTGACGCACGGTGGCGTCTAGGTTCACCGCAGGGGCGATTTCCACAATCTTCTGATGGCGGCGCTGCAGCGAGCAATCGCGTTCGTAGAGGTGGACGAGGCCGCCGTGCCGGTCGCCCAGCAGTTGCACTTCGATATGCCGGGCGCGCGGCAGGAATTTTTCGAGGAACACGTCGGCGATGCCGAAGGCGGTGCCGGCCTCGCGCCGCGCCTGGTCCAGCGCCTCATCGAGAACGTCGGCGGTCAGAGCGACGCGCATTCCCCGGCCGCCGCCGCCCATCGACGCCTTGACGATCACCGGGAAGCCCATTTTCTTGGCCAGGGCGCGGGCCTCGGCGTTGCTTTTCACCGCGGCATCGGTGCCGGGCAATACCGGAACCCCGGCTTTAGTGGCGATGAGGCGCGCTTGCACCTTGTCGCCCAGCTGTTCGAGGATTTCCGGCCGAGGGCCTACGAAGGCGACGTTGGCGGCATGACAGGCGCGGGCAAAGGCGGCGTTTTCGGACAGGAAGCCGTAACCGGGATGGACGGCATCGACTTCGTGCTTCTTGGCCAACGCCGCGATGCCGTCGATATCGAGATAAGCGCGGATCGGCTCGCCCGTCTTGCCGACGCGATACGATTCGTCCGCCTTGAAGCGGTGCAGGGCGAAGCGGTCTTCGTGCGAATAGATGGCGACCGTGCGGATGCCCAGCTCGTGCGCCGAGCGAAAGACGCGGATGGCGATCTCGCCGCGGTTGGCGACCAGCAGCTTGCGAATCGGTCGAGAGGACGGCATTTCCGCCGGCATAAAATCGCATGGGTCAGGGACAAGGGGATCGCGGGAACGCTACCACTATGTAAAGAAACAGGCCTACGGGCGGCAACCCGTGGGCCTGCGTAATTCGAGGATTCGGCCGGATCAACCGGCCTTGCGCCGCTGTACCGTAGTCATGGGCGCATCGGCCGGCAGCGCTTCGTCGGCCAGGGCGCGATAGACGCGCAGCGTGTCGGCCGCGCAATTTTCCCACGTGTAAGGCCGGGCGGCTTCGACGGCGCCCGTCCGCAGCGATTGCCACCATTCATCGTCCGTCAGCACGCGCCGCATGGCCGCGCGCCAACCATCGACATCCTCGGGTGCGATCAGGTGGGCCTGGCCGCCGACGGTTTCCGCCACGGCGGCGGCCGTGGATGCCAGCACCGCGCCGCCGCACGCCAGCATTTCGGCCGGCGGCAGGCCGAACCCTTCGTAAAGCGACGGATAGACCAGCGCGCGGGCACCGTTGTACAGCGCTCCGAGATACGGTTCCGGGACGTAGCCCAGGTGGATGACGTCGCGGGCGCGGGCGAGGGCGTCGGCCACGTTGCCCGCGTTCCAGCCCCAGGAGCCGACCAAGACCAGAGGCCACCGTTCACGTAATGGCGCCGGGAGAGAGCCGTAGGCTCGCAGCAACATCTGAACGTTTTTGCGCGGCTCGATGGTGCCCAGATAAAGTAAGTAATGCGACGGCAAGCGCAGTTCGCGCAGCACGGCGGCCACGCGCTCGGGCGGCCACGGCCCTAGCCCCGGACGGATGCCCATGTAGGTCCGCGTCACTCGTTCGGGAGCAATGCCGAGGGTGTGGATGATCTCCTGGCGGCCGCTTTCCGAGATGGCCAGGAAGTGTTGGCCCCGCTGTATTCCACGATGGAAGTGGCGCTCGAAGTGCGCGACACGGTCGGCCGGGTGCCATTCGGGGTGCAGCAGCACGGATAGGTCGTGCAGCGAGACCACGGTCGGCAAATCGCTCGGCAACGGTATGTAATTCGGCTCGTGATAGACCTGGTAGCGGCCTCGCCGGCAGGCCGCGCTAAAGCACGCGGCCAGGGCAGCGCGGCTCCACGAACGCACGGCGGTCTTGAGGAAGCCGCGCCAGGCATTCGCCGATGCCGTGCCGCTACCGCGGCGCCGCCGGGCGAACGTCTCCATGCCGCGGCGCAGCCCGCCTTCGGGAAAGGTGTCGATGCCGTCGCTTTGCTCGCGCAGGCAGCGCAAGAGTTCCGTCGTGTAATGGCCGATGCCCGTCTTCGGGCCGAGGGCGACGGTGTGATTGACCACGACACGCATGGGGAACCTTACTTGTCTGGCTCCCCTCCCCTAAACGGGAGGGGAGCCAGAAGGAAGATGTGTCATTCGTTGTGAAGCTACCGACGTCAACCCACGGCACGCAGCGGCGACAACTCCACTTGCCCGTCATCCCCGCACACGCTTCGGTAGACGCGCAACGTCTCCGCGGCGCAGCGCTCCCAGGTATAGGGCCGCGCGGCTTCACAGGCGCCGCGGCGCAGCGACTCCCACCAGTCATCGTCTTCGAGAACCAGGCGCATACTGGCGCGCCAGCCGTCCACGTCGTCGGGCGGGATCAAGTGGGCCTGACCGCCGACCGTTTCCACCAGCGCCCCGGCCGTCGAGGCCAGGACGGCGCCGCCGCAAGCGTGCATCTCCACGGGCGGCAGACCAAAGCCCTCATAGTGGGACGGGTAAACCAGAGCGCGGGCGCCGTTGTACAGCGCCGTCAGGTGGCGCTCGTCGAGGTAGCCGCGATGGAGGATGCCGCTGGCTCGGCCGGTGCCGTCGAGGAAATCGGCGACCGGCCCGGCCTTCCAGCCCCAGCTGCCCACGAGCAGCAAAGGCCAACGTTCGCGCAGTCCCTTGGGTAGTCCGCAATAAGCGCGCAAGAGAGTCAGGAGGTTCTTGCGCGGCTCGATGGTGCCGACGTAGAGCAAGTAGCGCGACGGCAAGCGCAGCTTTCGCAACGCCGAGGCCACCTCGTCGGCCCGCAGCGGCCCGAGGCCGGGGCGCGTGCCATTGGGGGTAACAGTGATTCGCTCGGGGGCCACGGGCAAGAGTCGAATCATCTCCTGGCGCGTGAACTCGGAGACGGCGCAGAAGTGCTTTACCCTCGGCACGCAGCGATGGAACTCGCGCTCGAATTCGACCACCCTTTCGCGCGGATGCCACTCGGGATACAGCATGACCGACAAGTCGTGAATCGTCACCACGGTCGGCAAGTCGATGGGCAACGGCACATGGTTCGGTTCGTGGTAGAGGTCGTAGCCACCTCTCAACGCGGAGGCGCATACGTATTCGCGGATCGCCGCACGGCCTTGCGATAACAGCTTTTTCCAGGCGGAGGGGGGCGGGGCGGCGCTCGCTGGCGCCGCCGGTTCGTCCTCTGTTGGCCGCGCGCCCGGCCGCAGGTAGGGCCGCGCTTTGGCCCACAGCTGTTCCGCGTGCCACAATGGCGGCGGCGGTATCACGTGGATGGACCGTCCCGCTTGCGCCTTCAGGCAGCGGAGCAACTCGGTCGTGTACTGACCGACGCCGGTTTTTCGTCCCAGCGCCGGGTAGCGATTGACGAGCACGCGCATCGACGCCGCCCTCGAAGGAATGTCGTGCGGCGAAGTCAGGCGGCCTTCGCGGGGGCGCCCGTGGCGGCCTTGTACGCGGCCACGACTTCCGCGGTCGGGCCGACCTGCTTGACCTGGCCGTGGTCCATCCAGATCGCGCGGTCGCAAAAACTTTGCAGCGATTCGAGGTCGTGGCTGACCATGACGATCAGCTGCGCCTGCCGCATCATCTCGCGCATGCGCGTCTTCGCCTTGTTCTGAAACGCCAGGTCGCCGACGCTCAACACTTCATCGACGAGCAAAATTTGCGGCTTGATCGCGGTGGCGATGGCGAAGCCCAAACGCACCAACATGCCGGCCGAGTAGTAGCGCACCGGCAGGTCGAGGAACTTGCCCAACTCGGTGAACGCGGCGATCTCCGGCAGCTTCGCTCTGATACTTTGAGGCGTCTCGCCTTGCAGGTAGCCGCGAAAGAAGATGTTGTCGTAGCCGCTGGCGTCCATCTCGAAACCGAGCGTCACGTCGAACAGCGAACTGACGCGCCCCTCGACGATGCGCCGTCCCGCGGTGGGCGGATAAATGCCGCCGAGGAGACGCAGCAGCGTACTCTTGCCGGCGCCATTGTGCCCGAGGATGCCGACGCGCTCGCCTTCGCGGATTTCCAGGGAAATAT
>JBBSES010000138.1:0-9489 GCA_038239465.1 Gemmatales bacterium | reverse complement strand
GGAGCGGAATCGGTCCTCCGTCGTTGGCTGCCGCCTGCTGACCAAAGCTATGAATCAGTTTGCCGTTGGCCGCGTCCCACACGCGGATGCTTCCCGTTTGCGTGATGGTGATGACCTGCTTGGCGTCGGCGGTGTAGGCGACGTGCATCACCGGCTGCGGATGCCGCCAGCGCAGCGTGCCGAGGCGGGAGACGGCGCCGGGAGGCAGCGGATCGCCGTACACGTCGCCCTTGACGGCCTTGTCGTCGGCCGGGGTCTTCACGGGTGCGGCCGGCGCTTGGGCGACGGCGTCGGCTTGAATCAGGATGCGGGCACTCGTGCCCAGCAAGCCAAGCATCAGGACGGCGGCGGCGATCTTTAACTTGGTCGTCACCATGGTGTGCAATGCTCCTTCCGCGAGTGCGACGGCCTCCGCCGAAACGGCTCCGGCGACCAGCCCTTTGCCCGCCGCGAATCGCGCCGCGGCCTGAACGGTTGTCCGTACCAGCGCTCCCGGCACCGACGCCGTGACCGCGTTTTCGGACAGTAGTAATGCCATGCCCGCTGGCGTCAGCGCGACTCCCTTGCCGACGAGCCGATCGCGCAACAGTTCCCGCGCCCGCGCCAGCCGGCTCGACATCGAACCCGGCGCCCAGCCCAACTCCCGAGCCGCCTCCTCGTTGGTCTTGCCTTCCAGGTAGCAGAGGACCAACGGCGTGCGATATTTTTCCGGCAGCCGTTGCAATTCCTTGTCGAGGAGTTCGCGCGCTTCGCGTTCGCTCCGTTCGATGGTGGCCTTGGGCATCACTCCGGCCCGCCTTTCGTGCAAGCGGCGCTTGGCCGCGTTTCCCCGGGCGCGAACCGCCAGGTTGTACGCCACCTCGTAGAGCCAGCCGGCGACCGAGGTCCGCTGGCGAATGCTGGCCGCCTTGCGCGCCAGCACCAGGAAGGTGGCTTGAAAGGCATCCTCGGCGTCGTGGGCATCCGCCAACACGCGCCGGCAGACGCGCTGCACGAGCGGCCCATGCCGTTGAACCAGCACCTCGAAGGCCGACTCGTCGTACTGCGCGACGAACCGATGCAGCAACTCGCCGTCCGTCAATTCCTCGCTCGCCGGCAAGCCGATCAGCTTGCGGACGTGGCGCAGGACGCCGGTCAATTGCTTGGTCGCCATGAACGCTCCCTGAAAGCCAGCCCGCCTCGTTCGCTTGAATAGATACGCGAGGTTGACGGCTAAATGAAAAATCTTGCGGCCGGCTCGAAAACACCGGCGACGATGGGCAAATGTCCACTATCTCGAATGCGAGTGCGAAGCGAATTCACCTACATGGTAGCATTTGCCATTACCACGTAGACGAGGAAAAAGGCGGAAGGGATTGAAAATGGTTCGTTTCGTGGAACGGCAGGCTCAGGCAGGTCACTCTTTCTTCGCGGGCGGCACCACGACTATCGTGGTCGAGGCAGCGGTACTCAATTGCGTGGCGGTGGCGCCTTCGCGCCGCGGGAACTCGGCGAACACGACAAGGGGGCCGCGGAAGAGCGGATCCTTTGATTCCTGCAATCGGCCGATAGAGAAGAGCAAGGAGCCTTCCCCCGGTTCGACGGTTTGCTTGATGGCGTCGAAATAAATGCGGCGCTGACCGTCGATCAACACCACGAGCCGGATCGACAAATACCCCTCCGCTGGGCCGACCAGGAAATGCACGTCGCCCGCTTGTTCGGCGTCGAGGGCCCCCACGATGTTCCGGTGCGACAGCCGGGCCGCCGTCTTTACCTCCTGACGGAAGCGCTCGATCGCCACCGGTTTTTCGGTGAGCCGTTTGTTGATGACCTTTAAAGCCACCATGCGTTCCATCAGGCGGTGTTCCGCCTTGAAGATGACGCCCATGCCGCCGGCTCCGAGAACTTCCAGCAGTCGATAGCGCGGATGATCCGCCAACTCGGGCGATATCTCCAGACTCGCCCGGCCCGTCGGCCCCGATACGCCCGTGGACGCGCTTTGGTGCATCCCCGTTTCCGCGGCTGCCCCGGACGAGCGCAGCAGCTGGACGAAGGGATCGCCCGTCAAGCTTTCGAGGCGCCGGCAGCAGAAATCGCAGCCCGCGACGTGGCTCTCGACTTCGGTCCACTCCGCGGGCGGCAAGCGGCCGAGGTCGAAGTCGGTGAGTCGTTCCAGGGGCGGATGAGGAGCGTCGAGGTGGTTCATGGGGCGGTCCTGGAGAGGAGGGGTAATTTGTCTCCTCCCCTCCCCGTTTCGGGGAGGGGCTAGGATGGATTTGAACTCCGCGAAACCCCACCCCCAACCCCTCCCCGAAACGGGGAGGGGAGCCGGAAGGAGGATGTGTCGCTACCGCGCGGCTCTCACCTATACGGAGAGGCGCGCCCCGCCCCCATGATTTCAGCACGGCCGCGCTTTCACGAAAATGGGTGGGGCGGGTATTTGCATTTCACCGTCCACCGTCCACCAACCACCGTCCACTTTTTCTTCGCCGTCCACCCTCAATAATCGACCAACCCGGCCGCCTCTTGCCGCAACCGGGCCAGAACGCGCGACTTGGCGATGCGCACGGCGTTGGCCGTCAGCCCGACCGTCGCCGCCACCTCGCGCGTGTCGCGGCCTTCCACCACCAGCAGCTGAAAGGCCCGCCATGTCGTCGGCTCGAACTCCGGCTCGATCAATTCCAACATGCGGCGGGCGACGTGGCGGTCGTGTTCCGCTTCCCATTGACGGCTGAGGCTACTCTCTGGATCGGCCAACTCGTCGAGCATTTGCTCGATGGCGCTGTCGCCCGTGGCGACCGGCCGCGCCGAGCGCGCGCGCCAGAAGGTCCGCAAGCGATTCACCGTCACCGTGCGCAGCCAGCGGCGAAATGCTCCGGTGCGCAGGTCGTGGCGAAAATTCGGCACCTCGCGGACGACGACTTGCAACACCTCTTGGTTGAGGTCGTCGGCGTCGGCGGGCGTCACGTCGTAGCGCCGCAGCCAACCGCGGATCAAGGGCGTGTACAAATCCACGAGGCGGCGCCACGAAGCCGCGTCCGGCCGCAAGCGCAGGCGTTCCAAAAGGCTGACCGGCGTGTTCGACAAGGGTCGTCTCCCGAGAAGGCAATGCCTTTATTATCGTTACGGCCCCGGTAAGCGGCGAACGATTTCCCGGCAGGCGGCGAAAGGCCCGTCCGTTCCCGCGCTCCCTTCGGGTCGGGGCGAAACAAAGTCACTCCCTCTTGTTCGCGTTCAATCTTTGCGATATACGCTTGCCCGACGACAGGACCGCTCGCCGACGGAACGGCGCGCGGCATCCCTCCCGCGAAGCCCATCTCGCCGCAAGATCCCGGAACGAACGGAACACGGAGGCATATCGCAATGGCTGCGCACACGGTCCCGTCGGGCTTCCCGCGCCCGGCCGGTGATACGGCCACGTCTTACGAAGAACGGCTCGAACGCTCCGAAGTGATCTATTTTCCCGTCTGCCCCTTCGCGGTCCCCGAAAGCGGGGACCGTCGTTTCCTCCTCGAACAAGAACTCGCCAGCAGCGCCCACAAGAATATCAGCTACGACCCGCATTCCGGCCGGGCCAACGGCTATCGCCGGCAGTCCGATTCCCAGAGCGAACGGCTGCGCGACATGCTGGCCTCCTTCTCGCGTAACGCCACGTCCTGGCTGGCCAACGCCTTGCCGCATCACGCCAGCGCCTGGCAACTGGATCGCGTCAGCTTTCGGCCCGAAGAGGAAGCCACCCGGCAACTGCGCTTGACGGCGCGCAACGACCTCTTGCACGTCGATGCCTTTCCTAGTCGGCCAACGCAGGGACACCGCATCTTGCGCTGCTTCGTGAATTTGAATCTGTCCGAGCCGCGCATCTGGGTCACGTCGGATTCATTCGAGAAGCTGGTGGAACGCTACGGCCGTGAGGTCGGGTTGCCCACGGGAAGCGGCCTGAACTGGAGCTGGCGCTTGCGCGAGGGCATCGGCCGCGTCTTCACGCCGAACCGCCCGCGGCGCAGCGTTTACGACGCATTCATGCTGCGCTTCCACGACTGGCTCAAGGCGAACGACGACTTTCAGGAGCATGGCCGCAAGCTCTACTGGACCTTCGCTCCCGGCTCCATGTGGCTAGTGTTCACCGACGCCGTCAGCCACGCGGCCTTGCGGGGCCGTTTCGCTCTGGAGCACTCGTATTTCGTGGCGCCGCACGGTTTGCTTAATCCCGAGTTGTCGCCGGCCGCCGTACTGGAACGCGCCTGCGGGGCGCCGGTGCTTCGGGCGGCGTGATGCGTTATTGTTTAGCGACGCTTCGAAGAAGCGTAATCGTCTCCATGCTTCTTGGAAGCGTCGCTAAACAATCGATATGTTGCGACAAATGCTAGACCTGGGCCGGGATTTAGGACAGGGCTTGCTCGCCCTGCTCTATCCCGGCTCGTGTTCGTCCTGCCGCCGTTCGATCCCTCCCGAACACCTGCCCTTTTGCCCCGCCTGCCGTGCCGACCTGACGGCGGATGGCAGGCCGACCTGTCCGCGCTGCGCGGGCACCGTGGGACCGTTCGCGTTGCTCCAAGATGGTTGCCCCGAGTGCCGCGGCGTCGCTTTTCACTTCGAGGGGGCGATCCGGCTCGGCCCGTATGCCGGCTTGCTCCGCGACTTGATCTTGCGCATGAAGAACGCCGAGGGCGAGGTGCTAGCGGAACTCGTCGGCGAACTGTGGGCGAGCCAGGGCGCGGCCAAACTGCGCGGCTGCGGAGCCGAAATCATTATCCCCGTGCCGCTGCACTGGCGGCGCCGCTGGCAGCGCGGCTACAACCAGAGCGAGGCGCTGGCGCGCGGCCTGGCGTACGGCTTGAAGCTGCCCTGCCGGCCGCGCTGGCTGTGGCGAACGCGCTTCACGCCGTCGCAGACGCTGCAAACGCCGACGGGACGGCGCGCCAACGTGCGCGGCGTCTTCGGGGCCAGACCGCGCGCGGCCCTCAAGGGACGCACCGTTTTGTTGATCGACGACGTGATGACGACCGGCTGCACGGCCAGCGAGGCGGCCCGCGCGCTTGTCGCCGCCGGGGCGGTGCGGGTCTTCGTCGCCGTTCTCGCGCACGGGCCAAGCTATGAGCGTTCGGAAGGCATGAACGAGCGGCGGAGTTTATCCCCGCCGTGACGAGCGGGGTGGCAAGTGTGGTAGCCGGACGCGGAGCGAGGGGATAAGCTTCACAGGGAATACCCGATCTCAAGGCCGGGTCCGAACGAAGTTCCAAGGAGCAATCCCATGAAGAACCTGATCTTTCCGCTGTTGGCCGGCGTCGTCTTGACCCTGTCTCCCGCGCGCGCGGCGGCCAAAAACCCGGTCGTTGTCATCGACACGTCGATGGGGCCGATCAAGATCGAACTGTTCGAGGAGAAGGCGCCGATCACCGTCAAGAACTTCCTGAGCTACGTGGACGACAAGTTCTATGACGGCACCATCTTCCACCGCGTCATGGGCAAGGAAAACACCCCAAACAAGAGCGACTTCATGATTCAGGGCGGCGGCTTCGAGCCGGGCATGAAGCAGAAGAAGACCAAGGATCCGATCAAGAACGAGGGGAAGAACAAGGTGAGCAACGAGCGCGGCACCATCGCCATGGCGCGCACGAACGACCCCGACAGCGCTACCAGCCAGTTCTTCATCAACGTCGGCGATAACTCCGGCAGTCTCGATCCCAATGAGAACAACCCGGCGGGCTATTGTGCTTTCGGCAAGGTTATCGAGGGCATGGATATCGTCGATAAGATCAAGGCGGTGAAGACGGCCAACAAGGGTGGCCACGGCAACGTGCCGGTCGAGGATATCGTCATCAAGTCGATTCGCCGAGCGGACGCGAAGTAACTCATTTCCGCAACGGCTGCGCGGTGCGGATGCGTGCGGTGACAACCGCGTGGCCGTCGCCCGGGCGTTGCGTGATTTCCACGCCGTGGAAGAATTGGAGGCCGGCCAGCACGCCGTCGAGGCGGCGGCCGGCCTCTGCTTTCGTCATTTGATCCTTGTCCGCGAGGACGCCGACGAGTTCCTCGCGCCGCTCCTTGATAAAGCCCTGCCAGGCGACCAAGGAAACGCGCAGGATCGGCACTTCCCCCTCCGGTTTGACGGCGCTGGGCGCGAACCGCTTTACCACGTCCGGCGAGGTGGCGAAGAGCAGGTAGCCGGCCTTGAGCGCGTAGGCGGGCTGCAACCCCGGCGGGAAGCGCTTGTCGTTGACGAAGTAACGGACACCCACCCTGTCTTGGACCACGGTCTTGAGCGTGACGCGATCGGCGTTCTTGCGGTTGTAGTCGCTTTCGGCCACTCGCGCCAGAAAGTTCAGGCCGTCCATCAGCGTCTGCTCGACCGGCTCGTCGTCCGAACCGGGCTGGATGCGCAATGCCGCGAAGGCTTGGGGGAACCAGTCCTTGTCTCCGGCCGGCGGGGCGATAATGCAGAAGCCGAGGTCCGGCCCCAGGCGCGGCAACACTTCGCGCGCGATCTTGTCCAGAGGCGGCCAGGGAGAGTGGTTCAGAGCGTCGCGCATCGCCTTGCGGGCGTCGTCGGGCAGGAATTCGCCGATCATTTCCGGCAGGGCGGCGAAGTCGAGCCGCGCCGCAACGCCGAATAGGGCGTCGTTGGGGATGGCGCCCCACAGGTCGGAGGGCTGCCCTAGCCCGGCGAAAAACTTGCGCGCCGAGGCCGGCAATGCGTTGGTCCGCGCCTTGACCGCGAGACGCACTTCGAATTGCTGCTGGGGCGACGCGAACAGGGCCAGGCCATCGACCGCCTTCCAGTAGACGAGGAAGTTCTTGAGAAAGGCCGCGTCGGCCCCTTTCGCCTCGGCCGCTTTCTTTTCGAGATCGGCATCGAAAGCGCGCGGGCGGATCCACAGCGAAAAGAGCGGCGTCTCGGTAGCGAGTTCGTTCAGCTGCCGAGCCAGGGCGGGCGTCGCGCTATGGGCCGCGGGAGCTTTCTTTTCGAGGTCGATGACTTGCCGCAGCATCGTTTCTTGATTGGCGACGGCCAGGACGTTGTCGCGGATTAGATAGAAGTACGCCGGCTTCGTCCCCTCGACGCGGCGAAAGAACTTGATGCCGGCGTGGTCGCGCGCCTCCAGTTCCTTCAAATCGCCCGCCTTCTTCTGTACTTCGTTGAGCCGATCGACGAGCTTTTGCAAGAAGGCGGCATCGCGGGCGCGAATGAGGAAGAGCGCCGGTTCCTCGCCCGGTTTGCCCGGCGACGGCTGGAAGGCCATCACCACGGCATCGCCGAGAATGTCGTCGCGCAGCTGCGCCCAGTCGGTACCCAGCTGTTCCTTGAGGACCTTATCTGCCTCCTTGAGCTTCTTGAGTTCCGGCGAGTTGCGGACGATGTCGCCGACGAAGGAGGTCATCACCTGAGCGGCGAACGGCGAATCCGCTAGCGCCGCGGTATGGCCGCGCAGGTTTTGCAGCACGACGCACACGCCGACGTCGTCGGGCACCAGGCGGAGGAGTTCGTCGCGCGGACTGGCGCCGTGAAGGGCGACAGGAGGCAAGGCCAGGACGAGGCAGGCCGCCAGGCACACGCGAAAAGGGGGCATCAGCTTCATGGCACGCTTTCGGGATTTTCGTCACTGTTTCTGGATGGACGGCGTCATCTGCACCCACCAGCTGGTGGCACGGCGCATCGGCCCTTCCACAGACTCCCAGGCGAGCGACATGCCGCCGCGCGTTTCCGCCAGTGAGGCCGTCGCCTGATCGAGGCCCGGCGCTTCGGGACCGACGAACGTCAGGTCGGGCAATACGTCGTTGGGGAGGGACCAGGCGGACAGTTTCGTCTCGTCGGCCACGCGCCGGGGCAGAGACGCGACCGCGGACCCGGATTGCGCCACCAGATCGTAAGGCGACGGCGCGGCGACGATCGGTTCAACCATTGGGCCAGGCTCCTCCGGCTGGACGACCGGGGCGAGACGCGGGCCGACAACGTATTGTTGAATCCTGGCCCCCCTACCGCTGGCGAAAATGACGCCCGCCAGAAGGCTCGCGGCCAAGGCGGCGCCAACGGCCCAGCGGCGCCGCGATTGGCGCCGTTGCCGTCGATCCGCCAGCACTTCGCCGACGACGCGGGCCGCGAAGTCCAGCGGCGGAGACGGCGCCGCGAACAGGCGCAAGCCCTCTTCGAGACGCGCGGCGGCGGCGTGCAAACCTCGGCAATCGGGGCAGTCGGCCAGGTGGCGGTCCAGGAGGGGACGTTCGCCGAGCGAAGCGCCATCGAGGTGTTCGTTCAACCGTTGTTGGGCGTCACCGCAGGTCATCGTTCGCCTCGTCCTTCCAGGGGTTCCGGGGTGTGCGGCAGTTCCGCCACCATGCCGCGGCGCCGCAATCGTTCCAGCACTTCGAGCCGCGCCCGGTGCAGCCAGGTCTTGATGGTGCCGACCGGCCGATCGAGCGTCGCCGCGATCTCCTCGTAGGGCTGCCCCTGTTCGTGAAACAACACGAAGACCGTCCGGTAATCGGGACGCAACTCGTCGAGCGCCTCGCGAATCTCGTGCAGCAATTCGGCGCTGTCGTCGGCCGGCGGGCTGGCGGCGGTGTCTTGCAGGTAATCAACCAACTCGGGCCGTCGTCCGCGCTGCGACAACCAGGTGCGGCAGCGGTTGACCGTGATGCCCATGATCCAGGGTTTCAAGGGCCGTTCCGCGTCCCAGCGGCGCAAACTGCGGAAGACGCGCAAGAATACCTCTTGGGCAACGTCCTCCGCGTCGTGCCGATGGCTGAGGAGGCGAACGCACAATCCAAACACGTCGGATTGAAAGCGCTCCACCAGCGCGCGAATGGCCGCGGCGTCCCCGAGCAAACAGCGTTGGACTAGCACGGCGTCGTCGGCGTACACGTCGGTCACTCGCCAGAGATTACCCGCGCGACACGGGCGGAGTTTCACACGGCGCGACGCAAGACGGGAAAGAGGAAGGGGACCGGGCAATCGAGGGTAACGAACGAAAGAGGCGGGGCGCTTTCGGGCGATCCCGCCATCACTCGCGGGTTTCGTAGAAGATTTCGATGATCTCCTCGACCGTCGTTTCGCGGAGCGTCTTGCCGCGCTTGTCGAGCGCTTCGTCGAATTTGATGGCCGTCTCCTGCATCCGTTCGTGCGTCTCTTCCGAGCCGCCGACCAGGAGGAAGCTCTCGCTCCGGGTCAGCCGTTTGTGGCCATCGTCGTTATCCAGGCCGACGCCCAAGAAACCGAGGACTTCGGGGGAGTTGCGCTTTTTCTTGTCGGCCACGGCCGATCTCCTTCGCTGTCCGGGTGGGATGTTTCACTGATTCCACTATAAGTAGGCCCGCGCGGACGGGTCAATCACAATCGACGGGCGCCGGGATGCCCCAAAGCGAGTCGGGGCGATAATGCCGTCACGTCCTTCCATTCTTCGTCGGTCGTCGTCGGTTCTTTGGTCATTCGTCGGCGTGTGCCGAACGTGGTGTGGGGTGGGTCGAGCGTGAGGGAGGGCCACCGGAGCCTCATGAAATTATCGGTGGGCCTCG
>JBBSES010000137.1:0-9516 GCA_038239465.1 Gemmatales bacterium | reverse complement strand
GCCCGGCCCCCATTTAGTGGGGGGGGGGGGGGGGGGGGGGGGGGGCGGGGGGGGGGTGGGGGCCCCCCGGGGTGGGCCCCCCCCCGCCCCCCTCGCCTCGGCAAGCTATGTTCCGGCGCTCGAGTTACCCTCCACATGCCTCATTGCACCGTCACGCGCACCGGCAGCGAATGGCTCACCATGTAATTGCGACGAATGGGGTCGTGGTCGCGCCCCTGTTCGTTGCCCTTCGAGTCGAAGGCACGGGCCAGCAACCTGAACTCGCCTCCGGCGGCCGGCGGCTGCCAGGTGCAATCCCACAACAGCCAGGCGAACGGCCGCAGCGGCGGCCGCAGCCGCGCCTCGCGCCAGCGCTGGCCGCCGTCGGTGCTGACCTCCACCGCGACGATGGTGCCTTCGCCCGACCAGGCGGCGCCCGTGATGCGGCAGGGCTGCTTGGCGGGCAGGACCGCGCCGGCGCTGGGCTGGGCGATTTGCGCCTTGACCTGCATCTCGCCCAGGGGTGTGAGGATCGGCCCGCTAGCGGACGGTTCGGTGATGGCGTAGTCGGCCGTCTGGAAGTGGCCCTTGTAGGGCTGATCGACAACGTTCAGGCGTCGCAGCCATTTGATCGACGCCATGCCGTACCAGCCGGGGACCACCGCGCGGACGGGGAAGCCGTGCGCTTCGGTCAAGGCCTCGCCGTTCATGGCATGGGCCAGCAACACTTCCGGCTTGCGCGCCTTGGACAACGGCAGCGAGCGCGAGAACGTCGTGGGCGCGCCAGCCACCATCCCCGAATCGGCCCCTTCGAGAACCACCTCGACCGCGCGGTCCTCCAGTCCTGCTTTCTCCAGGATCGCGGCCAGCGGCACGCCGGTCCAGCGGGCATTGCCGACGGCCCCCAGCCCCCAGGGCACCCCCTTGACGGCCGGCACCAGGAACGAGCGGCCATTGCCGGCGCACTCCATGACCGCGAAGACCGACCGCGACGCCATGCCGCGGATGTCGTCGTAGGTCAGTTCCAGCGGCTTGCGCACGGCCCCTTCGACCTTGAGACGCCAAGAGCGGACGTCGATGGCCGGCTGCGCGAAATGGTTGCGGACGTAGAAGTCCTTTGTCGGCGTCAGATAGGAATCCAGCGTGGGAAAGTCGTACTCGAGGTTGCGCGGCTCCTTTACGCGAACCAGCAGCCGGCCGACTTCCGCATCGCTCTTGGCGTCGTCCGCCCACGCGAACCCGGGAGCCAGCAGGGCCGGCACGGCGGAACCGCCCGCTACACGCATAAACGATCGTCGATTCATCGGGGATTGCCCTTGTTCATGGACAGGGACGAACACACCGGGCGGCAACGGCCGCCAGGTCGAGCAGCACCAGCGTCTCGTCGGCCAACTCGACGACGCACGCGGCGAGGTCGGCGTCGAACGGCAAAGGACGCTGACGGGGCTGGTGGGCGAGGGGCATGCGCAAGACGCGGACGGCGGGACGAATGAGCAGACCCACCGGCTCCGGCGATCCCGGCGGCGCGGCAACGATGACGCGCGTTCGGGGCTGCCGGGCCAGGGGAGGCGAATTGACGCAACGGGCGGGGTCGATGAGCGCGATCGGCCTCTCTTGCCAGTCTATCATGCCGGTTAAGGCGGGGGGAGATCGCGGCAGGTCCACGGCCGGCGCGCGGTCGCGGACTTCCAGCACTTGCCCAATCGTCAAGGCGAATACCCACGGCCGTTCGCGCGGCCGGGTTTCGCCCAACGCGAACGACACGAGCCGTCCCGGACCCGCGAGGGCATGGGGCCGCGCCGGACGACGCGGCGTCACGGCGGCAGGCGCCGGAATCGCTTGCTCCGAAAATAAACGGTCCACGTCGAGCAGGGGCACCCAATCGAGGCCGACGCGCACCATGCCGCGAATGGCCGGCGACGCTCCGCGTGGCACCGGATAAATCGCGTCGTTCAAGGCCGACGGCAAGGGCATTACCCGATCCACGAGCAGGCCGAAGCCGTCGGCGCCTTCGCCGATCCGCATGAGATGGCGCGGTTCGTGCATGGCCGTCCGCGGCAAGCCGAGGCGCTCGGCCAGGTCGAAGACTGGCAGCGGATTCTTGTCTACCGTCAATTGATCGGCGCCATGCAGACCGCGAATCCGAGTCATGTCAATCGCATAGGTGTGGCCGCCCAGAATGCACCCAAGCAGACGCAAAGGCGCGGGGGCCTCGAGCGTTAACATGGCACCGCCTCGTTTGCGTTTCGCGCCGACTGCGTCAGCTTGTCGATCAACGCCAGCAGTTGGGCGTCTTGATACGGCTTGACGAGGTAGGCGTTGGCCCCGAGGGCCAGCGCCTTGGCGCGATGCTTGTCGCCGGCGCGCGAGGTAATCATGACGACCGGTATGTCGAGGCAATTCGTCTGACCGCGCAGCGAGGCCAACAATTCGTAGCCGTCCATGCGCGGCATCTCCACGTCGAGCAACACGAGATCGGGCGGCCGCGCGGCGCGATGGAGGAGGTCGAGGGCTTCGACGCCGTCGCGCGCCGTCGATACCTGCCAGCCGGAGCGGCGCAATAACGCCGTGAGGACGTGACGCACGCTGGGGGAGTCGTCCACGATGAGCGCCGTGCGCGCGGCGGGTGTCGACAAGGACAGACGAACCGCGGCAGGCATGGCCGGCGCTGGCGCGCGATCCAGTTCGGCGGGGTTGAGGATCAACACCACGCCGCCATCGTTGCTGAACGTCGCGCCGGCCACGCCAGGGACGTGGCGCAGATGACTGCCCAGGCTTTTGACGACGACCTCGCGGCCGCCGAGAAGCCGATCGACCACGAGGGCCACTTCGCGCGTGCCGGTGTGCAGCACCAGCACGGGTGGGCGTTCTATTTCTTCCTCACTTGTGTCCGGTAGGTCGAGTGCGCGGTCGAGTGAAACCAGGGGATAGACGCGCTCGCCCAGGCGCACGACCGGCTCTTGGCCGAGGGAGTCGAAGGCCGTGCGCTCGACGCGAACGATCTGCCGTACCGCGTCTAGAGGAATGGCGAACGTCTGCTGCCGCGATGTGACGAGCAAGGCGCGGGCGATGGCCAAAGTCATCGGTAACCGAATGGTGCATACGGTGCCGGCGCCGGGGGAAGTGGATAGCGCCACGCTGCCCTTGAGGCGCTGGACGTTTGCCTTGACGATATCGAGGCCGACGCCGCGGCCCGAAATTTCGGTGATCGTCGAGGCCGTGGAAAAGCCGGGCCTGAATAGCAAGGCGAATAGGTCGCTGTCCGAAGCCGTCGCGGCGGCGGCGGCCGATAGTAAACCGCGCTCGACGGCGAGCGCGCGGATACGATTGGCGTCCAGGCCGGCGCCGTCGTCCGCCACGCGCATGACGATCTGATTGCCCTCGCGGTAGGCGTGGAGCCGAACCGTGCCCTGGGCCGGCTTGCCTCGCGCGACGCGCTGTTCCGGCGGTTCGATGCCGTGGTCCACCGCGTTACGCAGCAGGTGCAACAGCGGGTCGGCCATCGCCTCCAGCACGGTCTTGTCCAGTTCCGTCTGTTCGCCTTCGAGGACCAATTCGACTTGCTTGTCCAGGCCGGCGGCGGCGTTGCGCACGGTTCGGTGCAGTCGGCCGGCCAGCGTCGCTAGGGGCAGCATGCGCAGCCGCCGCAGCTTGTCCTCGATAGCGCCGACCAGGCGTGCCTGGCGCGTCAGATAGCTTTCGCTATCGCCGATGAAATGGTGCAGTTCGCCGCCGATCACCTGGACGTCGTTGGTCGTTTCGGCCAACTCGCGCGTGACGAGGTGGAACTCGGTGTAGCGATCGAACTCGAGGTCGTCGAAGCCGTGAACGGCGTGCACCGGCAACGGCGGATGGCTGCCGTTGCGGGTCGGCGCGAGGAAAGAAGCGCCACGGTCGCTCGTCAGGGCGCTGGCCTCGTACTGGCGTTCGAGCCGCGCCGACACCCGGCGCAAGCGTTCGGTGCCCGGCTCCAATTCGACCACGAGGCGTTGAAAATCGGCCACCTTTTGCTCGAAGGCGGTACGGCTGATGACCAGTTCGCCCACCAGCTTGACCAACTCATCGAGGCGCTCGATCGGCACGCGGACGGAAGTCCCCGTCGGCCGGAGCCGACCCGGCTTTGGCTTCGGGGCTGAGGGTACGGGCGGCGCGGGAACGCTCGTCGCGCCCATCAGCGAATCGTAGCGTCGATAGACGGTAAAGAGGACCGCGCGATCGCCGCCACCGCCCGCGAGGTCTTCGAGGGCGTCGGTCGAATCGAACAGCAGACGAATGGCGTCGGGCGTCGCCGGCTCGGCCTTCTCGTAGAGGCGGTCGAGCAAATCCTCCATGCGGTGCGTCAGCTGCGTGATGGGCATGAACCCCACCATGCCGGCAGCGCCCTTCAGCGTGTGGGCCGCTCGGCGAATTTCCTGCAGGGCTTCCTTGTTTCCTGGGTCGGTTTCCAGGAGGGGCAGGTTGGACGTAATGGCGCGCAGGTGGTCTTCCGCTTCGAGGGCGAAGACCTCGCGCAGTTCCGGGGCGATATCCGAGGGCGTTTCGTCGCTCGGTGCGGTCGATGGCGTGCCATCCAGGCCATCGAGATATTCGGCAATCATGCCGACGCCATCGGTCAGGATGGCGCGGTTGTCGTCATCGCCTTGGCCGGCGCGGATGGCTTCCAGGGCGGCGCCGCAGCGATCGGCCAACTCGGCCAGGTCGGGAACGCCGACCATCGACGCCGCCCCGCGAATGGTATGCAAGTGGCGATACGCTTCCTCGCCGCCGTCCTCAAGCGGGGAGGCATCGTGCAAGCGCTCGACCGCCTGGCGCAAGGCCGGCAGGTAGCCGCGGGCTTCCTGCACGAAGAACGACAGCATTTCAGGGTCCGGCGGCAACATGGCGTTTCGGTCCTCCAGCCTTCACGGGTGCATGTACTGGAGCCGTTCTCACGCATGGACGAGTTGCCGGGCCGGGGGATGCGTGCCGTTGCGTCCCTTGCCGTTGGCCGGCGTCTCGCGCGGGGCCGCAGCGGGCGCCGGCATCCGTTCGGGGAGTTTGAAGGTACTGACGGAGGCGCGTAAGCCTTCCGCCAGTTCCGCCAGTTCTTGCACCGCGGCCGCCGCGTCGCGGGTGCCGGCCGCGGTTTGCTGCGTGATGCGCGAGATGTCGCCCATCGACTGCACCACGGCCTCGGAGTTTTGTGCCTGCTGCCGCGACGCTCCGGTGATCGATTGAATCAGGCCGGCCAAGCGTGCCGACACCGACTGAATCTCGCCGAGCGCGTGGCCCGCTTGACCCGCGACTTGTGACCCGTTGACCACCTCGCCGATGGCCTTTTCCATCGAGCCGACCGCTTCATTCGTCTCCGTCTGAATGGTCTTGACCAGCGTGGCGATTTTCTTGGTGGCGTCGGTCGAGCGGACGGCCAGGCGTTCGACTTCCTCGGCGACGACCGCGAAGCCGCGACCCGCCTCGCCCGCCATGGCCGCCTGGATGGAGGCGTTCAAGGCCAAGATGCTGGTGCGGTCGGCGATGTCGTCGATGAGCTGAATGATCTGGCCGATCTCCTGCGACGACTCGCCCAGGCGCTTGATGCGCTTGGCCGTCTCCTGCACCTGGTCGCGGATGCGACTCATGCCCTGAATCGTGTTCTGCACGGCGACGTTGCCCTCGCGGGCGCTGGCGAGCGCCAGGTCGGCGACGCCGGCCGATTCCGTCGCGCTCGCCGATACCTCGTGGATCGAGGCCGCCATCTGATCGACGGCGCTCGTCGCGCTGGTGATCTTTTCCGCCTGCGTCTCGCTGCCTTGCGCCAGGCTGCCGGTGGTGGCGATGATCTCGCGCGCCGAGACGTTCACCTGTTGCGTCGCGTCCTGCACGGTGCCGATGATTTTGCGCAGTTGCTCGATCATGTAATTGAACGAATCGGCGATGGCCCCGGTGGTGTCGGCGGAAACCTCGGCTTCTTTCGTCAGGTCGCCCTCGGCCACGCCGCTGACTTCGTCGAGCAGCTTGCGCACCGAGGCGTGCAACGAATCGCGCTCGCGTTTGCGTTCTTCCATCAGCGGCAATACGCGGTCGAGCGTGGCGTTGACGGAGCGGCTCATGTCGCCGATCTCGTCGCCGGCGCGGTCGGTGATGCGCGTCGCGGTCGCGGGGTTGTCGGCCACTTCCCTCATGACTTCCGCCGTGCGCCGGATGCGCCGGTTAACCAGGAAGTGGAAGAGCGTGTAGATCAGGCTGACGAGCAGCACCGCCACGACGCCGAACAGGCTGCCGACGCGCCACATGACGGCCGACTGCTGAGCGCGGATGTCGCCCGTCGGCACGGAGATGGTGAAGGCGTTAATGACGTCGCCTTCCTTCCAGCCGAAGCCGTGATCCTTCCCGTAGCTGGCCACCACTTCCACGGGGGCGCGCTCGGGGGTGTCGTGGCACTGCAAGCACGCCTTCGTCACCGCGATGGGCCGGGCGATGTAGAAGTATTCGTTGCCGTCCTTGTGGCGAAAGCCGCTCAGTTCCTTGAGGTCGGGATTGGCCGCGAACTGCTTGATGAACTTCTCCTCTTCCGGGTCGGCGCGATGGACGAGGTTGAGCGGGTTCAGCGACGCCTCGCGGAACGAGTATTCGGCCTGCTTTTTACGGAGCGAATCGAAGGTGCCGCGGGCGACGAACGTGGCCGACTGCGCCTCGGGCACGAACTTGCCATCGCTGATCTTGGCCACTGCCGGCGACAGGACGTTGCGGGCGTAATCGCGGCTGGCCTCGCCGAAATTGGCGACGGTCTGTGCCCGCAACATCACCTCGCGTTCGACCACTCCCTGCTGATAGCGGACCATGTACCAGGCGCCCGCGCCGAGGGTGACGACGAGTACGGCGAGGATGAGCAAGCTGAATTTCAAGCTGAGCTTCATGGGTGCGGTCCTTCGAGCAAAAATCGTCAGGGGAGCGAAGGGCTTCAGGGGTTAACGGCAACGGCGCCGTCCGGTTCGAAGCAGCGAAGCGTGTCGGACGACAAGAAGCGTTCGAGGTCGAGGATGGCGGTCAATCGGCCGTCGATATCGGCCAGGCCCGTGACGAAGGGAGCCAATCGCCCGGCGTCCGGTGCTAACAGGTAAGGCCCGGCCAGGCGGCGCAGGCCGCGCACCCGGTCCACCAGAATGCCGACCACGATCTCATCGGCGGCGGCGCGGGCCACCAGCAAGCGTTGGTCTGGCCCGGCTTTTCCCGCGGGCAAGGCGAGCAGCAGGCGCGGATCGATCAACGAGACCACGTCGCCGCGCACGTTGGCGACGCCGACGACCCAGGCGGGCACGTGGGGCACCGGCGTGACGGCGGGCGGGCGGGAAATCTCCGCCACGTTGCGGATGGGCACCGCGTAGGCGTTGCCGGCCACCTCGAAGACGACATGCTGCTCGCCGCGCTCCACGGCAACGGCAACTTTCGCGCGGTCGGGCCGGCGTTCCCCCGCCGCGTCGAGGGCAGCCAGGGCGTCACCGAGGATGCGGCCATTCATGTCATCGGGGGCCATCGATGGCCAAAACGCGGGAAATTCGAGGCGAGTTGTCGCCTCCGGGATGCCGTCGCCTTGAGTCGAAACTTGATGCGCGATCCTTCCCGAGCGCGTCACGCCCAGCGTGACGGATAGCGAACGCTTCTGCCCCGCGGCGAGCGAAGCCAGTCGCCAAGTCACCGTATGCAAGGCCGCGTCGTAGTGGCCGCCATCGCTAACGGCGACGACGTCGGCTCCTTCGGGAAGTACATCCTGGACGACGATATCGGCGAGATCGGCCGTGCCGGCGTTGGCGATAAGGATCGGGCAAACCACTCGGCCCGCGTCGATGACCAGCGCTTCGGCCGAGCCTTCGACGAGCAAGCGCGGCTCGTTCACGTGCGTTATGGCGTGCGTCTCGGCATCGCTGCCATCGTCGCCGCGCAGGACGATGCTCCACGTTTGCGCGCCGGCAAGGGTTGCGACAACCCTCAAAGTCCAGTGGGCGGTTTGGCCGGGCGCCAGGTCTTGCTTTGGAGCTTGGAGCGATCGCTCGTCGGTAAATCGTAGACCGCTGGTTTCGTTCAGATATGCGGCCACGGCGCGGGCCGGGCCGGTGCCGCGATTGCTCCCCGTGACCTGAATGTCGAACGGCTTCCCCAGGCAAACGCTCTCGGGGCCGATGGCGCTCACTGCGAGCGCGGGGCGAACGATACGCGCCTGATGCAAGGTTTCGTAGGAATAGCTGACCGCGAAATCGGCGCGGGCTTCGGGCGAGACCTCGATGCCGGAATGCGGCCGCACGCGGACGGCGATGGAGGTCTGCTGTCCCGCCGGCACGCTACCCAGATCCCACGACAAGCGACCGTCTTCGAGGATCGCGGGTGGAGCGCTATCGACCAGGTCCACTCCGGGAGGCAGCGGGTGCGTGACGCGCACTCGCGCCGCCGGCCTCTGGCTTCGATGGCGCAGCCTGACGGCGTAGCGCATCGTCGCGTTTTGGTCGCGGGTGACGACGGCTGGCGCGGCGACGGCTGGCGCGGCGACGGCTGGCGCGGCGACGGCTGGCGCGGCGACGGCTGGCTCCGGCTCGGGCAGGTCCATGTCGAGCCAGGAGAGCGGATTGGCTTCGCCCGGTTCTTCCAGGCCGCTGAGCCAATCCTTGAGCGGTGCTTCGGACGGGGCATATACGGTCTGGGGGTCAGTCATCGGAAGGGCCATCCCAGGGTTCGGCGGTGCCTTCGCAACGCTTCTCGAAGAAACGACAGGCGAGCGTCGAGCCGTAAGGCTGATGCGTGAGCAGCTACCACGTCGGCCTTACGGTTCGACGCTCACCAAGCATTCGCTTTCGCTGACTTTTGCTGGCCGCGGTTTTGCTCACAACATCTGCCCGACGGCGGCGAGGAATTCCTGATCGGAAAACGGCTTGACCATGTAACCGTCGGCGCCTTGCTTCAGGCCCCAATAGCGGTCGTTTTCCTCGCCCTTGTTGCTCAAGATCAAAATCTTGATGTCGCGCGTGGCCTCGGCCTGCTTCAGCTGGCGGCACACCTGAAAGCCATTTTTCCGGGGCATGACCACGTCGAGCACGATCAGTCGCGGATGCTCGCTGCCGGCTTTTTCGAGGGCTTCATCGCCATCGGCCGCGGTGACGACGGTATAGCCGCGGCTCTGCAGCGACGCGGCGACGATGCGGCGTTCGGTCGGACTGTCATCGACGACCAGGATCTTTTCCCTGGACATGAGCGGGTCTCCGGGCAGGAGGGACGGCGTTAGTATTTGAGCTTGTAGACGACCGTTGTCAGTTCGGCGTGGAAGAGGTCGGCGGCTTGCGTCCATTCGTTCGCCGAAGCCTCCAGCCGTTGCTTGAAGGAGGCGAAGAACGTGCCCAACACATCGATCGTGCCGAAGAGGATAGTGCGTACTTCGCGGCGTCGATCCGGCGACAACCGGCTCCCCCGACGGAGCCAGCCGAACATCGAGGGGCCGGTCGCCAGCGCCAGGCGTTGGGCATCGCGCCGCAGCTGGCCGGCGCGCTCGAACAGCGCCAGCATGGCGCGCCG
>JBBSES010000136.1:0-9671 GCA_038239465.1 Gemmatales bacterium | reverse complement strand
CGAGGCGCGGGCCGGAGTGTTGCGCGCAGTTTTGCCTTAATTGATTCAACCGTGGGGTTTGGGGGGCGGGGGGGGGGCTTACGCCCACGGTGGTTGTCGGGAACAAAACCCCGGGGGGCTTACGCCCCCCCGCTCGCCGTGGTCTTTTCAAAAAGCTTTCCAGCAATAGGCCACTCATGCCCGAGCCGCAACCGATAGCCGACGATATCCTGTACCTCTCCGTCCGAGAACTGGCGGCCCTGGTCCGCGCGCAAAAAGTGTCGCCGGTGGCCCTCGCCGAAGCCTATGTTCAGCGCCTCGAAAAGCTCGGTCCCAAGCTCAATGCCGTCGTTCTCATCACGCGCGACCTGGCGCTGCAGCAGGCCCGCGCCGCCGAGAAGGAGATTCAAGCCGGCAAATATCGCGGCCCCTTGCACGGCATTCCCTTCGGCGTCAAAGACCTGCTCGCCACCGCCGGCTTGCCCACCAGCTGGGGCGCCGAGCCGTTCAAGAAACAGGAATTCGATTTTGACGCCACGGTGATCCGCAAGCTGCGCGATGCCGGTGCCGTCCTCGTCGCCAAGCTGGCGATGGTCGAGTTGGCGGGCGGCCTGGGCTACAACACGGCCGACGCTTCGTTTACCGGGCCGGGCCGCAATCCGTGGAACGTGGAATACTGGTCGGGAGGCTCGTCGTCTGGCCCTGGTTCGGCGGTCGCGGCGGCGCTGGTTCCCTTCGCCATCGGTTCGGAAACCTCTGGCTCGATCGTCACGCCGGCGGCGTTTTGCGGCGTCAGCGGTCTGCGGCCTACCTATGGCCGGGTGAGCCGCCACGGCGCGATGGCCCTCAGCTGGACGCTCGACAAACTCGGCCCCCTCTGTCGCAGTGCCGACTGCTGCGGCCTCGTCCTGGCCGCCCTCGCCGGCGCCGACCCGCTCGATCCGAGCAGCGTCGATAAACCCTATAGCGCGTCCGAGCCGACGCCGCCGGAAGGCAAGCCCTTCAAAATTGGCGTCATCAAAGGCTCCTTCGAGCGCGCGCAGCCGGAAGTGAAAAAGAACTTCGAGGAATCGGTGCGCGTCTTGCGGCAATTCGCCCGCGTCGATGACGCCGTCGAGTTCCCCGACCTGCCCTATGGTCCGGTCGTCAATACGGTGGTGGAGGCGGAAGGAGCCAGCGCGTTTCGGGACTTGATCGAGAGCGGCCGGTGCAAGGAACTGCGGGCGCCGCAAGACAAGTACGGCGGCTATGCGGCGTCGCTGGTGCTGGCCGTCGATTACCTGCAAGCCCTGCGCGTCCGTGGGCCGATGAAGAAAGCCTTGGACGATCTCTACGCCAAATACGACGCGCTCGTCGCCCCCGCGCGGCCGACCGTCGCCTTCCCCATCGGCACCGATTTCGACAAGGCCTATCCCGGCATCGGCGGCGGGCCAGCCATCATCCCCGCCGGCAACGTCGTCGGCCAACCCGCCCTGACCATCCCCAACGGCTTCGGGTTGAAAGACCTGCCGACCGCCCTCCAGTTCACCGGCCGCGTCTGGAGCGAAGGCAAGCTCATTGCCCTCGGCCAGGCCTATCAGCGCGTCACCGGCTGGCACAAGAAGCGTCCGCCGATTTAGCTTACGTTTCGCGTCTCCCGCGCAGCCCCACTTCGCGCATCAGCCGATCCGTTTCTCGATACGCCTCTTGCACCCACTCGAAGATGCGCTCCGGCTCCGGCGAGTATTCCAGTTCGACGCTTACCGTGCCGTCGATGTCCAGTGCCTTGATCTCTTGCAAATAGGGAACGAAATCGACCGCGCCGCGGCCGGGCGGCAGGTCGCCATGCTTGACGCCGTCGCAATCGCTCAGGTGGACGTGGATGGCCCGTCCCTTCAGGCGGCGCAGTTCGGCCGGCTCGACGCGCGATAGCACCAGATGCGAAACGTCGATGTTCGCCTGCACGGCGGGATGATTGACCTCGTCGAGAAAGCGGTCCATGCTATCGACGCTGTTCACCAGCGACAGCGGGAACGGCTCCAGTTCCAGAGCGATTTGCAGCCCGAGGTCGGCGGCATACTTGCCCAATTCGCGGACGTTGGCCGCTCCGGTTTTCCATTGCTCGGCCGCCGGGATGACTTGCCGGTCCCAGATGTATTCGCCGAGGACGAGGAGGAGATTCTTGGCCTCATATTCGTAGGCCAAATCGAGGTAAGCCCGGCAGCGCTGCGCGTGAAACCGCTGCACGCTCGGATTGAAGTCGATCAGGCCAACGGCGACGCAGGCGAGACTGACGATGGGCAGGCCGACGCGGTCGCATTCGCGCTTGATGAGGCGGCGTTCTTTGGCGTCCATGTCGAGGGGGTCGGCGAAGATATCGATGGTGTCGAAGCCGATTTCCTTGGTGGCGCCGATGCCGTAGGCGGTGTCGCGCCGGGCCTGGGCCCAGGCCGAATTGATGAGGCCGAGTCGCACGTCAGGTCCTCCGGGAGTCGGGAAAAGCGGCTACCTTTGCGGGCCGATCACTGTACACTAAGCGGGGATGAATCGGCCACTGAACCCCGCATGAGGAGACTTCCAGCGTGCCCGACTGGCATGATCTGCTTTGGCCCTTCGGGACGGCGTTCGCCCTCCTCGTCGCGGCCGGCTTCGGCGCCCCCATCCCGGAGGAGTTGCCCACCGTCGCCGCCGGCGTCTGGGTCGGCAGCCACCCGGAACTCGGCCCGCTGCGCTGGCTCATCCTGCTCGTCTGTTTCCTCGGCGTCCTCATCAGCGACATCATGCTCTACGGCATTGGCCGTTGGTGGGGGCCGCGGCTTTTGCAATACGAATGGGCCAAGCGCATCATCCCGCCGGAAACCTGGCAGCGCATCGAGAAGAATTACGACCGCTACGGCATCAAGGTCTTGCTCATGATCCGCTGGCTGCCGGCCATCCGCAGTCCGATGTTCCTCAGCGCGGGGATCATGAGATTATCCTTCGTGCGCTTCGTCCTCGCGGACGGGACGGCCCTGGTGTTCGGCCATTCCATCCTGTTCTTCCTCGCCTGGTGGTTCGGCGATGCGTTTCAAAACTTGATCGAAGGAGCGGAGCGCCGCGTGGACCGCTACAAGCCGCTCATCATCGTCTTGATGCTGGCGGCGGGCGCGGGCTTCCTGGTGTATCACGTGTTGCGTCGTCCGGTGTCCACGGGCGACCCGCAGGAATTGCCGCTGATCGGCGGGAAGGTGGCATCCAAGATGGAATCGATGTCCGAGGCGCCGGCGAAGGCCGCCCCCGAACCGGCGCCCGAATCGGGATCGGCGAATGGAGCGGAAAAGCGAGATCGCGCCAGCGACCTCAGCCCACCAATTCCTTGATCGGCTCGCCGTGTTCGATGAGGGGCAGCGGCCGGCTAAGCGTATCTTTGAACATGATTTCGTCGGCCTTGATGCCGAGATGATGGTAGATCGTCGAAGCCACGTCTTGCGGGCGCACCGGGCGTTCGAGGATCGATTCGCCGCGGGCGTTACTCTTGCCGATGATTTGGCCCATCTTCATGCCGCCGCCGCCGAACAAGACGCTGAAGGTGTGGCCCCAGTGATCGCGGCCGGCCACGTTGTTCATGCGCGGCGTGCGGCCGAACTCGCCCATCGCCACCACAAGCGTCTTCTCGTACAGGCCGCGCTGGATCAAGTCATCGACCAGGGCCGCGAGGGCGCGGTCGAAGGGCGGGATCAGTTTCTCGGCGCCTTCCTTGGTCGGCAGCTGATTGCCGGTGCCGTGATGGTCCCACGGGACGCAATTAACGGTGACGAAAGTCACGCCGGCCTCGACCAGGCGCCGGGCCAGCAAGGCGCTTTGGCCAAAAGTATGCCGGCCAAAACGATCGCGCACGGAGGCCGGCTCGGCGGCGATGTTGAACGCCTCGGCCACGCCGCGACTCGTCAACAGGCCGAAAGCGCGCTGATAGTGTTCGTCCAGATCGGCCACCCGACGGCCGCTGGCGCGGCGCGCCTCGTCGAGGTGGCTCAAGACTTCGCGGCGGTCTTCGAGCCGTGCCAGCGTCATGTCGCCGGGCAGGCCCAGGTTCTTGACGCGGAAGTCGGCCAGGTTCGGGTCCGATTCGGTGATGAACGGGTTGGTGCCGCCGCCGAGGTAGGCGCCGTAGTGGAAGAAGTTGTCGGTGCCGCCGCGCAGATGGGGCACGGCGGCGTAGGGCGGCATTCCCACTCGATTGGGGCCGCGCAGTTTGGACACGGCGGAACCGATGGCTGGGCGGCGCTGCACCATGAAATCGGCGGCGTTGAAGTCCGGTCCCGGATAGCCGGTCAGCATCCAGTGGTTCGACTTGGTATGGTCGCCGCTGCCGTGGTGGACGGTGCGGACGATGGCCACCTTGTCGGCGATGCGTGCTTGCTGAGGGAGCAATTCGCCGAATTGCACGCCGGGCAAGGCGGTGCGGATGGCGCCGAAAGGGCCGCGGAAGCCAGCGACCGCCTCCGGCTTGGGATCCCAGGTTTCCATGTGGCCGGGACCGCCGCTGAGCCAGAAGAGAATGACGTTGGTATCTTTCGCGGCGGCCGCGACGGCGCGCTGCCGGAATAAATCGCCCAGGGCCAGGCCGCCGACGCCCAACAATCCCGCTTGCAGGAAGCTACGCCGAGTCAGGCCGGTCGAGTCGCCGAAGACGCGAAACATGAAGAATCCCCCGCACCCAACAGCCGTGGCGATGCCGCGCATCCCCGCAATCACAGGAACAAGGCAACGCGGACGAGGAAATAGGCAGCGACGGCTGGAAATCCTTGGCAGGAGTGGGCATATGCCCGCAAGCAGTATTCAGTAAGTTACGCGCGCCGAGAGCGGGTTGCAAGCGAAATTCCGTTTTCGTCAGTTATCGAACAACGCCTCGTCCAACGGCCGATCCTTGTCGATGCACGGCAGATCGAGCGGCACCGCTTCCGGGTACTTCTGCGCCGCCCCGGTGTTGAAGACGACCACTTCCTCGTCGGGGCGGATAAATCCCTCCGCGAGCAACGTCTCCAGGCAATCGAAGCAGACGGCCGCCTCGGGACAAAGGCTGATTCCCTCGGTACTCGTGACGCGGTGCATCCATTCCACGATGCGCGTCTCGCGGCCGGCCAGCGCCCGCCCGCCGCTATTGCGCACGGCGTCGAGGATCATGAAATCGCCCACGGCGGCGGGAACGCGCAGGCCGCTGGCGATGGTGCGAGCATTCGGGAAGGGCGCGGCGAAGCGCTCGCCGGCCGCGAACGCGCGGACGATGGGGGCGCAGCCGTCGCTCTGGCAACTCAGCAAACGCGGCCGGTTCGCCGACCGCAGCCAGCCCAGTTCGCCGAGTTCCGCGAACGCCTTGGCCATGCCGATCAAGCCGGTGCCGCCGCCCGTCGGATAGAGGATCGCGTCGGGCAAGCTCCAGCCCAGTTGCTCGGCCAGTTCCAGGCCCATCGTCTTCTTGCCTTCGAGACGGTACGGCTCCTTGAGGGTAGACACGTCGAACCATTGGAAGCGCGCGGCGTTCTCGCGCACCAGTCGGCCGCATTCGTCGATGAGGCCATTGACGAGAAACACCTTGGCGCCCGCAAGGTAAGCCTCCATCTGGTTGATGGCCGGCGTATCGCGCGGCATGAAGACAATGGTCTCGATACCGGCGCGGGCGGCATAGGCGGCGAGGGCACCGCCAGCGTTGCCCGCCGTCGGCACGGCCAACCGGCGCAGGCCGAAATGCTTGGCCATGCTGACGGCCATCGTCATGCCGCGGCTCTTGAACGTCCCCGTCGGCAGCTGCGATTCGTCCTTGATCCAGAGGCGTTCGATCCCCAGCTGCCGGCCGAGACGCGGACAGGGGATCAACGGCGACATGCCCTCGCCGAGCGTTACCGGCTCGACGCCGAACGGCAACGGCAACAATTCGCGGTAGCGCCACAGCGACGGCGGCCGCGATATCAGGTCGCTCGGCCGAATGGCGGCGCCGACGCGCGCCAGGTCGTAGCGGACCCACAAGGGCCGTCCGGCGTGCATGGTGTGAATCTTGCCCGCCGCGAAGCGGGTGCCGTCGAGGGCGCTTTCCAGGTGTGTGACGAACATGAAGGAAATTGTAACCGGCGAGCGGGGTCGCGTAAGCGCCCCGAGGAAGAAAGACAAGCAGAGGAAGGGGCTTGCCGTTTCGCGCCCACCAAATCAAACTTGTCTTCCACACTCGGGGCGCTAACGCGACCCCGCTCGCCCCCTTTCCCATTGACCCCACCCAACCCGCGGCCTATCATCCACCATCGACCATAGTCTCCCAAGAGGCTCCCCGGCAACTCATGGAGCGCGAACCGCGATGAAATCGGAGCACCGCAAGGAACTGGAACGCAACGCCCTCGCCGAGCGCATGGGCCAGATGGCCGGCGCCGTCAAGGGCGGCACGAGCCGAAACGCGCTCATCGGCTGGGGCATTTTTCTGCTGCTGGTCGCCGGCCTCTTCTTCTACAGCTATCATGCCAAGAATGCCCTCGCCAAACGCTCGGCGATGTGGACGAGCCTCGACATGGCCGGCACCATCACCAATGTCGAAAAGCTGGTCGGCGAGAGCGCCGGGACCATCGCCGGTCGTACCGCCCGCTTCGAGGAGGCGCGCTATCGCCTGCAATTCGGCGTCGGCAAC
This sequence comes from Gemmatales bacterium, assembly GCA_038239465.1. GTDB lineage: Bacteria > Planctomycetota > Planctomycetia > Gemmatales > Gemmataceae > JBBSES01. Next base: position 3,064 of record JBBSES010000136.1, on the reverse strand, counting down.
CTGGGCAACGCCGATCAAGTGGCCGCCGCCGTCGAGGGCCTCAAGCGCGCCCGCGAACTCTACGAAACCCTAACGCCCGAAAGCAAGGATACGCCGCTGCTGGCTCAGGAAGCCCTGATGGGCGCCGCCAAGGCCGAGGAATCGCTTTCTGGCAGCCCGAGGGAACCCGGCTCCCCCGAAAAATGGGGCAGCCTCGACCGGGCGCTCGAGATGTACGACAAGCTCGCCGCCGACTATGCCGATTCGTTCCAGGGCAAGACGGCGGCCGATCGCGCCAAGCAAATCCGCGACAACCGCGCGGCCATCGAGAGCTTCTACCTCGATCTCAGCCAACGAGTCGCCAAGAAGTAAGCGAACGCCCTTTCGTTTCCCGCTCTTTCCGAGCGCCGTTATGGAGTCCACCACCACTCTTTCCCCCACGGGCGCGAAGATCCTCGACGTGACGGTCAAGCGCAAGGCGGACGATCCGCGTTTGGACTTGTACCTCGTCGGCGCCTTCGAGGGGTTCAGCCGTTCCGTCTTCCAAAAGCTGATCGACACCCACGGCGTACTCGTCAACGGCGAACCGACCAAGGCCAGCTATAAGGTGCGCTCGGGCGACCATATCCGCGTCTGCTTGCCGGAGCCGACGCACGCCTTGCCCGTGCCTGAAGACATCCCGCTGACGATCCTCTACGAGGACGAGTATTTGGCCGTCATCAACAAGCCGGCCAACATGGTGGTTCATCCCGCCAAGGGGAACTGGAGCGGTACGCTCGTCAACGCCCTGCAATTCCACTTCAGCCATCTGAGCCAGGCCAACGGCGAATACCGGGCGGGCATCGTCCATCGGCTCGACCGCGATACGAGCGGCGTCATTCTGGTGGCCAAGGACGAGGCGACGCACCGCGAATTGAGCGCTCAGTTCGAGTATCGTAAGGTGTTTAAGGAGTACACGGCCATCACCGCCGGCGTCCTCGACCGCGATAGCGACTACATCGAAGGCCGCATTTGCAAGCATCCGCACGACCGCATCAAGATGGCCATAACCGAGGACGAAGACGACGGCAAGGAAGCGTGCAGCTATTACGAAGTCATCGAGCGTTTCCGCGGCTTCACGTTGGTGCGCGTCAGCCCGCGCACCGGGCGCACGCATCAGATTCGCGTCCACCTGACGAGCGTCGGTTGTCCCGTGCTGGCCGACAAGACCTACGGCGGCCGCGATTGCGTCAAACTCTCCGACCTGGTCGCCGACCTGCCGCCCGAAATGGACGAAATGCTGCTCGATCGGCAAGCGCTGCACGCCACCCGATTGCGATTCTATCACCCGTGGCGGAAGGAAATGATCGAGGCGGAGGCGCCGTTGCCGCCGGAATTTCATCGGACATTAGCGGCGCTACGAAAGTATCGGCCGCACCGCCCCAGTTAGCGACGCTGCTCTGTAAATAGCCCGGCGAGCGGGGGGCGTTAGCCCCCCGTGGATTCCCCGGGGGCTAACGCCCCCCGCTCGCCAAGCAAACGCTCATTTTCATGCGCTTCGGCTGAACGCGAGTTCATGATGACTTCGCAGAAGCGTTCTCGCCACCCGTTCCAAGGAAGGAACCGTTCATGTCTCTCCCCTCCCGCGCCGACGATGTTCTTTCTCCCTGGGAACGCCGCGGGTTGTTCCTCTTCGCGGCGTTGCTCCTCCTGCTCGGCTTCGTCACCGAATACCGCTGGGCCTGCATGACGCGGCCCAAGGGCGACCTCGGCGTCTATCTGCGGGCGGCTTTCGCGGTGCGGACGGGGCAGGATATCTACTCCATCACGGATCACAACGGCTGGCATTATCACTATCCGCCATTACTGGCCATCGCGTTGGTGCCGTTAGCAAGCGAATTGGGCCACGAGAAGCTCCCGGGGATGTTGCCCTCGGCGGTATCGGTCGGCCTTTGGTATGCGTTCAGCGTGCTATTCCTGGCGCTCGGCGTCCACGTACTGGCCAATGCGTTGGAAGCGACCGGGGACAGTCCACCGAAACGATTCGGCCGGCGCTGGTGGTCGTTGCGTGTGCTGCCGGTCGTGGTCTGCGCGGCGCCGGTGGCGCATACCTTGTCGCGGGGCCAGGTCAATATCTTGCTGATGATGCTCCTGTGCGGCACGGCGGCGGCCATCCTGCGCGGCCAGCGCTGGCGCGCCGGCCTGTGGCTCGCCGGGGCGATCTGCTTGAAGGTGATTCCCGCCTTCTTGCTGCTGTATCCGTTGTGGCGACGCGATGGCCGATGCCTCGCCGGTTGTTGTCTCGGCTTGAGCGTCGGCTTGCTGCTCATCCCGTCGGCGGTCTTCGGCCCGGAACGCACGGTCGCGTATTACGAAGAATGGGCCGACGTGTTGCTCGTCCCCGCCGTGACCGAGGGGGGCGACCAGGCGCGGGCCAAGGAACTCACCGACACGACGGCCACCAAGAGCCAATCGTTCGTCGCCGTCCTGCACAACACGCTGCATCCCTTCGCCAGTGAACGGCCGGCCCAGGCGTCGCCCGCGGTTCGGTTGGCGCATTGGTCGATCGGAGCGGCATTGACGGCATTGACCCTATGCGCCGTCGGCTGGCGACGGTCCTCGCATGGCGCGAACGAATTGCTCTTCTTCGGGACGCTCATCTTATTGATGTTGCTGCTCAGTCCCATTTGTCATTCGCATTATCTCACGTCGGCGGTGCCGCTGGTGATGGGCTTGATATTCGTCGATGGGCAACGTCGAGAAATGACGAAACCGACGCGCGGCATGATGGGCTTATTGGCCTTCTTCGCCGTGGCCAACGCGCTGCCGCTATTCGATGATCTATCGCTGCTGCGCGATTTCGGCTTGGCCACTTACGCGAGTCTCTTGCTGGGAGGCGTGGCGGTCGGCATCCTGTGGCGGGCGCGACGCTCGAGCGGTCAGGAACTGGCTCCGCCTGCCTCGTGGCAATCCACGCTTCCTCGACGGTACAATGAGGTGGCTTGATATATTCTGGCGAGCGGGGGGGGGTGGGCCCCCACGTGTTGGTTGTAAAAGGGGGGGCAACCCCCCCCCCCCCCAAAAACATCCGCAATAACATGGGTAT
>JBBSES010000135.1:0-9677 GCA_038239465.1 Gemmatales bacterium | reverse complement strand
CTTGGGAACGAGATTTAGTTGTTCGTTGAAATGGTAGCGGTGCGTTAACCACTAGTGCAGTGTCAAGGCTTGACTTTAGGGTCGCGGGTCTGAATTCTGGCGAATGCAGCTACGGGGGTCGTCGTCTGAGTAGCTGAATTCGCCAGAATTCAGAGGAAGTGCGGGACGCCGCTACCCTAAATCGAGGCTTTGACGCAGCACTAGCAAAGAACATCAGGCTCTTTTCACCTTCAGCGCCGCTTCTTCCTGCGGCAATGGCAGGTGTTCGATAAGTTTGGTGATGACGTTATCGGTAGTGACACCCTCGGCGTCGGCATTGAAAGTCGTTACCAGGCGATGGCGCAGCACCGGGTAGGCGACGGCCTTGATATCGTCGGTGGTCACATGGAGCCGGCCGTGCAGGATGGCGCGGGCCTTGCCGCCCAGGATCAGGTACTGGCTGGCGCGCGGCCCGGCGCCCCAGGATACCAGGTCCGGTATGAACTTGGGCACGCCTTGTTCGCGTGGCCGGGTCGAGCGGACCAAATCGCAGGCATAAGCGTAGACGTGTTCGGCGACCACGACCTGGCGGACGACTTCCTGGAGTTTGAGAATCTGTTCGCCGCTCAGCATGGCGTCGAGAACGGGCTTATAAGTGCTGGTCGTGTTCTTCATGATCTGCATCTCTTCGGCCCGGTTGGGATAGCCGACGATGATGTTGAACATGAAGCGGTCGAGTTGCGCCTCGGGCAGCGGATAGGTGCCTTCCTGCTCGATGGGGTTCTGCGTGGCCAGCACGAAGAAGGGTTCGGGCAGCGAATAACTCTGCGAGCCGCAGGTGACTTTATGCTCCTGCATGGCTTCGAGCAGGGCGGCCTGCGTCTTGGGCGGCGTGCGGTTGATCTCGTCGGCGAGGATCATGTTGGCGAAGATCGGGCCTTGCAGGAAGCTGAACTTGCGGCGGCCGGTCTCGGGATCGTCCTGCAAGATATCGGTGCCGGTGATGTCGGACGGCATCAGGTCGGGCGTGAACTGCACGCGCTTGAACGACAGGTGCAAGATCTTCGATACCGTGGAGACGAGCAGCGTCTTGGCGAGGCCGGGAACGCCGACGAGAAGACAATGGCCGCGGCTGAACATGGCCATCAGCAATTGCTCGATGACCGACTTCTGGCCGACGATGACCTTGCCGATCTGCTCGGTCATGATCTTGTAGGCTTCGGCGAGGTCTTTGACCGCCTGGGCTTCGGCGGGAGTGATTTCGGGAGGAGCGCTCATTGTCGGATCGGTCTCCGGGGCGGGGGAAGGCAGGTGGGAGGCGAGAAGCCGACGCCGGTCGGTTCTCACGGGTGCTTAGACGTTATAGGGGCGCGGGAAATTTTGGCCGGGCGTTCATTGGTTGATGACTTTAAAATCGGCCACGCGCCAGCCATCCTCTTCCTGGCTCGCCTTAAGGGTAAAGCTGGCCCGGCCATTCGGGCCGCTGACCTCGCCGCGAAAATTCTCGGTCCTTGGTTCAGTCGGCGTCCCGGCCGAACCGATTTGGCGTCGCGACCAGCCGACCAGGGCCGGATGCTTTTTGATGCGCAGCCGGAAATCCTCCAAAGGCTCGCGGTTTTGTTCAATCGCGGTGCCCATGCCGTGGGCGGTACCGACGTCTCCCTTTCGCAATTCTTCGAGAAACGCATCGGCGGCTTGCCGGGCCGGACTTCCCTTGGCGACTGGGTCGGTGGTGGCGGCCGTCGAGAGCGGCTTGGTCGGCTCGGCGAAGGCGCCGGGCTGGGCGTTGCTGAGAATTCTCTGCGTGGCCAAAGCCATGGCGAAGAAGCCGCCGCACAGCACGAAGACGGCGGCCGTCGCCGCGGCAAGGGCGTAGGTGGCCGTTTTCTGAACGGGATTCTTCGGAGGAGCCGTACTCATGGTGCGTCCGCGACAAATAAATTCCATCGGGTGGTGGAGGCCATGATTATGGCCGATGGCGGGGGGCTTCGGCAAGGGCCGCGCGCGTTGCCGGCGCGGGATTTCCCCGCTACCCTGGCAGCATTCGCCAAACGCATCGCTCGCCGACAAGGAGTTGCCATGTCGTCCGTCCCATCGCCGGCCGTCGAGGCGCCGTTCGCGCCGCCCGTTTTGACGCTTCACGAGCGCCGCGTCCTCGGCGTCCTGGTCGAGAAGGCCAAGACGACGCCGGACGTGTATCCTCTGAGCATCAACGCCCTGATGACCGGCTGCAATCAAAAATCGAACCGCGATCCGGTCATGGACATGAGCGAGGGAGACGTCGAGGACGCGCTGCTCAGCGGGCAGAAAAAGAGCCTGACGATACGCATCACCGGCGGCCGGGTCGAGCGCTGGCGGCACGATTTATACACAGTATGGCGCGTCGATAAGGTCGAGTTGGCGGTATTGGCGGAACTCCTGGTGCGCGGGCCGCAGACCGAGGGGGAACTGCGTGGCCGCGCCAATCGCATGGAGCCGATCAACGACCTCGACGCCCTCCGCACGGTGTTGAAGCCGCTGGTCGAACGCAAGCTGGTCGTCTACCTGACGCCGGAGGGCCGCCGCGGGACGGTCCTCACGCACGGCTTTCACGAAGCGCACGAACTGGAACGTCTCAAGGCGAAGGTGGCCGCGACTGACTGGGACAACGAACCGCGGCCGGCCGCCGAGGGGAAGCCGCGCGTTTCGGTCGAGGCGCCGTCCGATCTGGCGCTGCAGGTGAATGCGTTGAAAACGCGGCTCGCGGACCTGGAGGCAACGGTCGCGGAGTTGGCGGGGCAGATGCGCCATCTGCGGGAGAAGTAAGCCGTGTTCGCCCTTCCTATGACCCGGCGATCACCCCGCGCCAGAACGCGGGCACCGCGTCCCACGCGGCCATGTAGGTCGGCTCCAACGGCAAGAGAACATATGTGTCCGGCGTCAGGAACACCGGCATATCGATCAGCGTCCGACCAATGCCGGTCGGTTCCACGAATGCTTCCAGCGGATCGCCGACGCAATAACTCGCCAACGTGAGCGGCGCGTCGTGCGGCGGAACATATTGGACCTGCTCGTATTGCATCCACAGGGCGCCGTGCATGCCCTGCGGATCGCGCGGCCCGGGCGGCAAGATGTCGATGATGAGCAAGTGGACGCCGCCTTGCAGCAGTCGGATCGCCTTGTCCACGAACGCATGCCGCGGATGGGCGCTCGACTTGTTTCCGGGCGAGACGATTTCGATCACGGCAACCACGCCATGGCCGCTGCGATGGCGAATCACCACCGCTTTGGCCCGTCGCGCATACTGGTCGGGTTCCGAAGGAATGCGAAAGCGCACGGCCGGCGCGGTTAGAGCCAATTGCTGGACTCCGCCTTGAGTGCCATGCTTCAGATCGACGCCGTTGCCTACCGGCGCTTGCAAGGCGAGTACGTCGGGACCCACTCCGCCGGCGATTTGCTCGGCCAAGGCATAATGGTCCGGCGGAAGCAAGCCGCGATTCAAGGCCCGCTTTGTTTCCTCGATCCAGGAATGATGGAAATCGTGGAAGATGCCCGCATCGACTCTCATCCAGTCGTGAATCGGCATGGCTCTCCCTCTTTAGCGAAGTGAAACCGTCGTCGGAAAAGCCCGGCAACCTGAAGCTCGATTCACTATAATTATATCTATGGACCGCTTGCAAAAAATTCTGGCCCACGCGGGCGTCGGTTCGCGGCGGCAATGCGAGGACTTAATCCTCGCTGGCCGCGTCAGCGTCGATGGCCAGCCCGTGCGCGAACTGGGCACGCGCGTCGATGCCGAACAACACAGGGTCTGCGTCGATGGCCAGCCCATCAAGACTGAGCGCCTCGTCTATTACCTCGTCAACAAGCCGCGCGGCTATCTGTGTACCAACCGCGATCCGGCGCGACGGCCTCTGGTCATTGACCTGGTGCCGAAAATCAGCCAGCGCGTCTATACCGTCGGCCGTCTGGACGAGGACAGCGAAGGGCTATTGCTCCTCACGAACGACGGCGACCTGGCCCATCGCCTCATGCACCCGCGCTTCGGCGTCGAGAAAACCTATGTGGTGCAAGTAGCCGGCGGGCCGACCAAGGAAGACATGCAGCTGCTGCTCAAAGGCGTCTGGCTGAGCGATGGCCATGTGAAAGCCAAGCGCATCAAGCGCCTCAAGACCACGGGCGGCAGCACGGTTTTGCGCATCGTCCTCAACGAAGGCAAGAACCGCGAGATTCGGCGGATGCTCGCCCGGTTGGGGCACAAGGTATTGCGCCTCAAGCGCACGGCGTTTGGCCCCGTCGAAATCGGCAAACTCGCCAGTGGCAAGGCGCGCAAGCTGACCGGCCCCGAGGTGGACGGACTGCGCCGCGCCGCCGTCGCCCGCGACAAGGCGGAGCCGCCGGCGTGAGCGAGCCAACCGTCCTCCCTTCGTTCGTACAGGTCCGCGCCGCCGTGACGGAAAACGTCCCGCTGGCGCGCGATACCTTTCGCATTCGCCTCCAGGCCCCCGAGATCGCGCGGCGCATTTGGCCCGGTCAATTCTTGATGCTGCGGCCAGTCTCAGGCAGCGACCCCCTGCTCGGACGGCCGTTCGCGCTCTACGACACCGTACTCGACGCCGCCGGCCAACCCATCGGACTCGACGTGGTCTATCTCGTCGTCGGCAAGGCGACCCGTGCCCTGGCGAAACTGCGTTCCGGCGATACCGTGGAGGCGTGGGGACCGCTGGGCAATGGCTTCCCCGATCTGAGTGGTAAGTCTTGCGTGGCCCTGGTCGCCGGCGGCATCGGCCAGACGCCCTTTCTCGCCCACGTCCGCGACTTGCTCGGCAAGCGCGGCTACGGAGGGCAACCGGCGTCGCGCAAAGTAGAGGGCGTAGCCCTCTACTACGGCGTGCGCTCGGCCGACCTCGCGGCTGGCGTGGACGACTTCCGCGCCGCCGGTGCCGAAGTCCACCTGGCCACCGACGACGGCAGCCTCGGCTTTCCCGGTTTCGTCACCCAGCTGCTGGCCAGCCACGAACGGCCGACCCATATCGTCGGCTGCGGCCCCGAACCGATGCTCCGTGCCCTGGCGAAACTGGCCGCGGCATGGGGCATTCCTTGCCATGTCTCCCTCGAAACGCCGATGGCCTGTGGCGTCGGCATTTGCTTCAGCTGTGTCACGCCGGTGAAGACTGGTGAAGGTTGGGATTATCGCCGGGTCTGCGTGGAAGGGCCGGTGTTCGACGTGGCAGCGGTGGCGTGGCCTCCTCAAGTGTGATTCAGGGCTCTATGAGTTTATGTCGTCTCTCGCGGAGGGTGGCAGCCAGCGGCAATAGTTTGGGCCGCTTTGTAGCCGTTGCAAAGGCGACATGCCAGCCAGAGATTTTCTTCGTCGTCGGTGCCGCCAGCGGCGCTGGGTATGATGTGTTCGATTTCCAGTCGACCGAGGACGATTTTTTGCGGGCTGCGACAATAGCCGCAACGGTGATCGGCCGCGGTTCTGACGCGGGCGCGCATGGCTTCCGCGATGTATGCGTCGCTCACGGCTCCAATGGCTCCCGCAAGCCGCGGCGCACCGCTTCCCGTAACGCTTGTGCCTTGCGCAACCAACCCTGCTGGTAAAGTTGCCTCAGGGCAGCCAATTCGCCCCGTTCGAAATCGGCCAGCTGGCCGGCTTGCTGGCGGTCGAGAAGCGCGCTCAAACGCTGGTCGTTCGCGTCGCTCAAGACTGCTTCCGTGCCTGCCAACACGTCTTCGTCGGAGCATTCGTTCCAGGGCCGCTCGAATTCGGCGGCACTTCCCAGAGGTCGCAGGGACACTTCAATAGTTTCCGCTAACAGGTCGCCCACCAATCGGCCAGAGCGTTGCGCCCAGCATTCGGCCCGTTGCAACACTTCGTCGGGAAGCGTAAGCGTGATTTGCCCGCTCATGCCCGCGTCTCCTGGTGTCAAAGGGATGCCATTGCCGCTTCGATATTGTACCATCGACGGCGGCGAGCGCGGACCATCCGCAACAGGCACGACCCGGCCGCGCGGATAAGGCTCCCGCCCGAATTTCTCTTGCCCCCCGAACCCGCCTTCCTCCACAATGCGTGGATCAACGCACGAACTCTTCCCGGTTCGACTCAGGGAGCGCGGCATGATTTCGACTCTCCACGCACGCACATGGATCCTCGCCGCCAGCACGTTGGCGGCGGCGCTCTGGCTCACCGCCGCGCCGGCGGCCGACCCGGACCCCTACGACCAATCCGGGGTCCCGCTGGAGGTGGAACCGAAGGATCCGAACCTGGCCAAGATCGTCCTGGTGGCCGGCCGGCAGAGCCACGGCCCCGGCGACCATGAGTTCTTCGCCGGCACCGCCATTCTCGCCAACATGCTCAGGCAGACCACGGGCGTCTTTCCCGTCATGGCCCGCGACGGCTGGCCCAAGAACGAGAAAATCTTCGACGACGCCAAGGCCGTGGTCTTCTACATGGACGGCGGCGGCGGCCATCCCATCCTGCAAAAAGAACACAAGGCAGTCGTCCAGAAACTGATGGACAAAGGCGTCGGCTTCGTCAACATCCATTACGCCGTCGAGTATCCGAAGAAAGACAGCGAGGCCGTCCTCGACTGGCTGGGCGGCTACTACGAAACCGGCTTTTCGACCAACCCGCACTGGAAGGCCGACTTCAAGACGCTGGTCGAACATCCCGTCACGCGCGGCGTCAAGCCGTTCGACATCCAGGACGAATGGTACTTCAACATCCGCTTCGCTCCGGAAATGAAGAGCGTGACGCCGATCCTCAAGGCGACGCCGCCCGACGACAAGCGCGGCACCCCCGACGCCAAGGCGAACAAGGGGCGCGAGGAGATCGTCGCCTGGACGTTCGACCGAAGCAACGGCGGACGCAGTTTTGGGTTCACCGGAGGCCATACCCACAAGAACTGGGGCGACGAAAACTTCCGCCGGCTGGTCGTCAACGCTATCCTCTGGACCGCCAAGGTGGATGTGCCCAAGGACGGCGCCAAAGTGGAATTGGACGCCGCCGATTTGAATAAGAACCTGGATCGCAAGGGGAAGAAGTAAGCCGTGCCATCTTGTTTACGTTTCGCGTCGGCCGCGGGGGACGCGAAACGTAAACAATAATGTAGGGAGTATCGTCGTTACTCATGGATCATTTCGCCGACCGCCTGGCCGCCGCCGTCCGCAGCAAGGGCAACGCCCTGTGCGTCGGCCTCGATCCGCGCTGGGACGCGCTGCCGCGCGACGTGCGCCATCGTTACGGTAATCGGAATCTCGAAGCCGTCGCCCTCGCTTACGAGGAATTCTGCGCCCGCATCATCGACGCCGTGGCGCCGCTGGTGCCCGTGGTCAAACCGCAAAGCGCCTTCTTCGAGGGGTGCGGGCCGGGCGGCTGGTTGGCCCTGCAACGGCTGCTGCAGCGGGCACGGCAGCGCGGCTTGATTACTATCCTCGACGGCAAGCGCAACGACATCGCCTCGACGGCGAAGGCGTATGCCGACGCCGCCTTCGCGGGCATGGTCGTCGCGGCTAACCTGCATCCCGTGTGGGACGCCGACGCCTTGACCATCAATCCCTACATGGGGCAAGACTCGGTGCGGCCCTTTCTCGATAGTGCCCGGTATGATGGCCGGGGCGTCTTCGTCCTGGTCCGCACCAGCAACGCCGGCGCCGGGCAATTTCAAGACCTCGAATGCGCGGGCCGGCCGCTGTTCATGCATGTCGCCGAGGCCGTCTCGGCATGGACCTCGGAGAATATTGGGCAATGCGGCTACGGCGACGTCGGCGCTGTCGTCGGTGCCACCCATCCCGCCGAGTTGGTGCAGGTGCGGCAAAATCTCGCCAACGCCATATTCTTGGTTCCCGGCTACGGCGCCCAGGGAGGCAGCGCGGCCGACACCGCGGCGGCCTTCCGCAACGATGGCCTCGGCGCCGTCGTCAACAGTTCGCGCGGCATCATATATGCCTTCTCGCCCGATAACGACTATTGGGACGAAGATGTCGTCAAGGCGACGCTCACCACGATTGCCGCTCTTAAGGCCGATACGCCGATGGGCAAACTCACCCCTTGCTCCGACCCGGCCCCTTGAACGACGGATCGCGCACGCTGCGTCGGAATCGACCACCCCACCATGCGCACGCTCTTCCTCGGCGCGCTGTCCGCGCGATCCGTTCCCCATCCAAACTACTTATTCCACAGGCTTTTGCTAAACGGAGCGGCGCGGTTCGAGAAATAGATGAGCCATTGGCACGCTTGATGCAATTGAAGGGTAGAGTTTGAGCGATGACGGAAGGAGCCGCGCTATCGCACCCACGACAGGCAGCTTGTGAGGGGAAACGTTCATGCCGCGCACGCACTACGACACACTCGTCAACCGAGGCCGCAAGGCGGGACTGGGGACCGGCGAACTATACCGCGCCCTGGCCAGCCGCGCGCCGGAAGCCGGCGAACGGCCCGAGCAGGGCGATGGCAACGGCTATATCTCCGGTCTGGCGGCCAATGGCCGGCGCGTCTATCGGCCGATGAATGGTCCCATTGGCAACGGGTAGTATCCGGCGAGCGGGGGGGGGTAGCCCCCCCTGGGTTTCCTCTGGAGTACCACGGAGGGCTGACGCCCCCCGCTCGCCAAGCCATTATTCAACGGTAACGCTCTTGGCCAAATTCCGCGGCTTATCCACGTCGCAGCCGCGCAGTAAAGCGATGTGATACGCCAGCAGCTGCAGGGGCACCGCGACGACCACGGGCTGCAGGTATTCCGGCACCTCCGGGACGTAGATCACTTCATCGGCGCGGGCGGCCACTTCCTCATCTCCCTCGCTGGCAATGGCGATGACGGGACCGCCACGCGCCTTGATCTCCTCCAAGTTGCTCATCACCTTCTCGAAGACGGCGCCGCGCGGCATCAGGAAGACCGATGGCGTATCGCCGTCCACCAGCGCGATCGGCCCGTGCTTCATCTCCGCCGCCGGGTAGCCTTCCGCGTGGATGTAGCTGATTTCCTTGAGCTTCAACGCGCCTTCGAGCGCCACCGGGTAGAGGTACTGCCGGCCGAGGTACAGCGCGTTCGTCACCTGGAAATAGCGCTGGGCGATTTCGCGGACACGGTCGTGACAGTGCAGCGTCGCGCGGATGGCGTCGGGCAGGGCGCGCAACTCGCCGATCATGCGCGTCCCCTTGGGGCTGGACAGGTGGCGCATGCGGCCGAGGAACAGGGCCAACATCGTCAGAACCGTGACCTGCGAGCTAAAGGCCTTGGTGCTGGCGACGCCGATTTCCGGGCCAGCGTGCAGGTAGACGCCGCCGTCGGCCTCGCGGGCGATGGTGCTGCCGACGACGTTGCACAGCGCCAGCGCCGGATGGCCCTTGCGCTTGGACTCTCGCAGCGCCGCCAGGGTGTCGGCCGTCTCGCCCGATTGCGTTAGGGCGATGACAATAGTATTGCGATCCATCGGCGGGTTGCGATAGCGGAACTCGCTGGCGTATTCGACCTCCACCGGGATACGCGCGAATTCCTCGATGAGATATTCGCCGACGAGCGCCGCGTGATAGCTGGTGCCGCAGCCCGTCAGGATGAGGCGTTCGCACTGGCGCAAGCGCTGCGTGTCGAGGTTCAGACCGCCGAAGTGAGCGCTGGCGTCGGCGTCGTCGAGCCGGCCGCGCATGGCGTTTTCCAGCGCCTCGGGCTGCTCGTAAATTTCCTTGAGCATGTAGTGCTCGAACAGCGCCTTGTCCG
>JBBSES010000134.1:0-9768 GCA_038239465.1 Gemmatales bacterium | reverse complement strand
CTACAATCGTGCGCCCCTGCCGGGGCGAAGAAGGCGGTTGGCCCCGGTAGAGGCCAACGGTTGTAGCCACGGGTGAAGCGCAGCGCAACCCGTGGAGCAGGACTACCGGGGCGAAGAATGTATTTGGCCCCGGTAGAGGCCGACGAATGGTGCTACGGGTGGAGCGCAGCCCGCGAATGCCGGCGCAGCGCAACCCGTGGAAACCGATGCCCACCGCTGGGGCCCCGGCAGGGGCCGACGAAGCAGCGCCCGAATGAGGAGATATCAAGAATAGGGCCGATGCCGCGGCTACCACAAAAAGAAGCCCGCCCTATATAGGGCGGGCTTCATCGCTTCCATCTTCGATCCGCGTCACACCAAGCTTTCGAGCAGATACTTCAACTTGCGTACTTCCGGCTCCATGCGGAAGGGAGCGTCGGGCACGTCGCGGATATCCACCGACAGGGCACGGGTATAGTGATGCCGCGTCAGCTGCGTGACGATGCGGCCATACTCCACTTCGCCTTGGCCGACGCGCACCTGAAATTGATCGGCGCCGCGGCCCGTGTCGCGCAGCCGCACGTGCCGCACGAACGGCAACACCGCCTCGAACGTCTTGTTTTGATTCGGCCCCGCGATGTAGGGGCTGGGATCGAGTACCAGGCCGAGGCCGGGCACGCGCTGACACAATTCCACGGCCGTTCCGGGCATTTCGGTCAGCGTGCCCAGGCGCGTCGTCAGGCAGAGGATGACGCCCTCGGCTTCGGCCAAACAATTCAGATGCGCGAGCCGGGCCGTTTCCTCGTCGAGGCCGCTGCCCGCCGGCGCCGCGGGGATGCTGACGACCGGCACCGACGCCAGCCGCGCTAGATGGCACAGCGCCTGCAACTGCTTGGCATGGTCGGTGGCGTCGGGCGCCTCGATTTCCACGTCGAACGCCGCCGGGCTGAGGCTCGAACCGATGCGAATGCGCTGGGCGTAGCGGCCGATGTCGGCCGCTACTTCGGACGGTCGCAAGTGCGGCCCGCGCTCGTGCAGGGCCACGTCGATCTTGGTGAATTCCAGTTCGCTAATGACCTGCAAGGCGCGCTCCAGCGGGTATTTGCCGAAGCACAAGGTAGAACAGGAGACGAACACGCTCTCCTCCGTTTCGCCTGTAGAGGTGCGGGCCAGCCAATCGCTCGCTATCGAGGGACGGTGGGGCTATAGCGTTCGCTCCGAATCGTGGCAATACCAGTTTGCTAGCGCTTACGACGGCTGCCCGACGGCGATGCTCGCCAGCGCCACGCGCGACGATTGCAGCGCGTGTTCCGCGGCCTCGCGCGTCAGCGGCTCGTTGCTGACAGCCACGTTCCAGGCGTTGCGCACCTCGTCGAGCAGCTTGCGCACCGGCTCCGTCAACATTCCCGCGCGGTTGGCCTGGTCGATCAACGCCTGCGCGTTGCTCACCTGATCGGTGTATCCGCGAGACAGCAGCACGCGCCGCAGCCGCGCCTCGATCGCCTTCCACGATTCGATGACCGCCAGGTCATAATGGTGCGCCTCGAATAGCTCCGGCGTCCGATTGAGCGACGTGATTTCCTGGTTGACGATCTGTTCGAGCTTCGCCTGCCGGTCGTGGGCGCCCAGTCGGCCGCGCAGCCGGAAGGCCAGCAACTGCGACACCAGCAGCCAAAAGAAGCCGAGCGACAGGGCGACCATCGGCGCCGTGACCTTCAAATGCTCGTTGCCCACATGCTCGGCCACCAGGCTCGACCCGTACAAAAGCCCATAAAGCGGCACGACCATGAGTGCCAGCGCGTATACGTAATTGCCGACCTTCTCCGAACGCGGCGATGGCCGATGGCTCAACAGGGACAGCGCGTAGCAGTACACCGTCAGACCCAGCAAGCCGGCGACCAGGCTATACAGGTACTGCACCTTGAGATCGACGCCCAGGTAGTTGAAGCTCGCGTTCTCCGCCGTCTCGAGGATCTTGTGCAGGGCGAACAGGGTGCCCAGCATGGCGAGGGCGAAGTTCATTTTCGTCTTGGTGAACTCGGTCATGGCATCCAACCCTTGAGAAAACGGGGCGAAGGAGGCTCCAGGATGTTATTCGCCGCGAGAGTCTTTCCTATTTGACGCGGCGGCGGTTGGCCGTATCTACGCGCGCCGGGATGCCGTCCGCCCCCTCGATGCGGAGCAGGTCGAGAGTAATTCGTCTGTCGGAGGGAAAAGGGGCGTCAGTCCCTGGCCGTCGGCTGAGCGGCTGCCGGCTTGGGAGCGGGGCTTCCGCGGATGATGCGATGCGGGATGCGCACGTCGCGCCGCATCGCCTCGATGAGGGCTTGTCTCCGCCTCCGCAGCCGTTCGGCCCGTTTTTGGGTAGCCAGGGGGGGCGGCAAATCGGGTATCATGCCACTTCTCTCCCGGCGGCCCGCTCTGTCGGGTTGCCTTCATTCGTCGATGGTAATCAGGTTCAGGGACGCCAGGAATTGCCCGGCTTCCTGAACCTGCCCAGGAGTGACGGACCAGCCAAATTCCTGCGCCAACGGTACGAGGGATGCTAAACGGTCTTTTCCTCGGGATAGGCGATGCGGACAAATGTGAATCCGAGGGCGACCGACAACGGTTCCCACTCTCGGGCGTTGCTGGAAAGCGAATGGGTTGCCTTGCCTTTTGCCTCAAGCGCGATCAAACAATCGCCCGCGTTTCGACAGTCCCCATGCGAGAGGTCGGCTTTCGCGTCCCGCATCACGTCGGCAATGACGCCAGCCGCGCGTCTGAGTTGCTCCGACTTCTCGAGGTGCGAATCCAGCGACCGCATCAGCGCGGGCCCCTCTTCTCGTAACACCTCCTCCACGCGGCAGTTCTTGTTCTTCCCGCGTTTGCAGTTTGGGAGATTCGTCTCGAAGGCGGCGGTTTTCTTTCGAGGCGGCTCCTTGGCCCGGTCGCACGAAAGGCGCGTATTGAGGACGGTGTCCACGCTTTCCTCGGCGAACCACTGGTAAAGCCGCGGGATGACATTTTCGAGCAATAGCCGAGCCTTCTCCGCTAGCAGCTGATCCGCCGCATCGGATACGGTGAAAGCTGACGCCGCGATCTGGACATAGTTATTGAAAATGTGGGAGCGGAGGCTTATCTGCTGGCCCTGTTTTTCCAAAAGCGCGTCTCTCACTTGCGTGAACTTGGCTCCTCGCCGACGCAACTGATTGTGGATGGTAATGCACTCTCGAACGATCGTCGCCTTGAACTCCACCAGCGAAAGCCCCGTTGAAAACCGCCAGTCGAACCCATCGAGAAGAGTTTGGATTTTTCGCTTCCGAGTCTCCGTCTAGAGTCGGTCTAATTGCAGCGTGGTATCGAGGAGCGCGCGTCGTTCCGCGAGGGCCGCGTCTGGTTCAAGAGTTTGTCGTAGTCGATCCGTCATCTTCCTTCACAGCTTCGATGCGGTATCGCCGCGCCACCCGCGGGCTGCCGATGGTCCCGCGAAGCGGGTCCAGTTCGTATGCCTTCATCATTTCGTAGCAGCGGCTTACGGTTTCTTCGTCCACGACGTAGCGAAGCCGAAGATAGCGCATCGCTTCCGTCAAGTATTCGACGTGACGTGTTTCCCAGATCGCATTGATTATTTGAGACTGTAATGCGACGACGACCCGCTTGAGAAATTCGCCGCTTCCATAGCGCAAGGCGTAGAGCCGCTCGAGCAGTTCTTCAATCTCGACGGTCGATTCGCCGCCCTCATCGCTGACTTGCCCATCGACGAGGAAGTCGGCGAGCCACGTCAACTCCTCGAGAATGGCATCGCAGATCCGCCTAAAGTCACTGTATGAAGATGCGTCCCGCGATGGTTCCGCAGCCGCTTTCGCCTTCCATGGAGTGCTTTCCTGTCTTTTGGACGGCACGACGTGCAGGCTGGCCGTGCCGGACACGGATCTGGAGGTCACCGGGGATGCCTCCGCCGGATCTTCGCCCTTGACGGATGGGTCCGCCCCGCCTCCCGCGCGAAGCGAAGCGTCGGCGGCAATCGCGGAATCGGTGAGAGAATGATGTCGCGCCACTATGCTTTCTCCCTATCGAGACGAAAGACTCCGGTTCGCACGGATTCCGCCCACAACCAGCTTTGCTCCAGAAACTTCGGCAGATCGAATCCCGCGGCGTCAAACTCCGTCTCGAAGCTGTTTTCCATATCGAGTTGCGCGGCTACGGGTGCCACTGGGGGATGCATTCTTCTCAGTTTAAGGAGGCCCTGAATGGCGTCCCTTTGCCGGTCGCCGAGTTGCCGGCTTCGCTTCAACAGCCGCTCGTCAAAGGGGGCCTGCTTCTCCTGGCGTACCACTTGAGTTTGGAGCCGGCGACGCTGATGCACCGGCCATTCGTTCCATTCCAACTCTTCCTCGGTTACCATCACGAGATCGACCGCGGAAATGGACCCCCCAAGTAACCCGGCAAGTTCCGAGTGCGGAGAGCAGAGGCGCAAACTCATCAAGAATTCGCTCGCTTCATCAATCTTGTCGTCGTCGAAGCCTTTTTGGGCAATTACCTTGATCGAGGGCAAGTGAATCCGTTCGATGTCGAACGCCGGCCAGAGCGTGTCGTAGACTTTGCAGGTCTGATCGAGAAATTTCTCGAACGAGATGAACTCCGACTGGGAAATCGTCATGGAGTCGGAGCCGAATGCGACCGTCATTCCCAGCTGCTCGTTCTTTAGCCCCAATACCGTTTAACGAAGGACGATGTTCACTTGTTTGTACATTGAAAAATCGCCTGAAAAATACTGTACATCGTACTGAACATCGAGCTTCGTTAAACGGTATTGTCTTTAGCCCCCCGGATTTCGGAGACGGCTCCGCCGTAAGCCAGACGACCTCGCAACCGGGCGGTGTCAAGCTGTACGACCCCGAGGTGCGAGACCGGGACCGGAGCTACCTTCCATTCTGGGCTTGAGTCATGTTGCCGGCATGTTGACTGGAGACGCACCCGCGGCTCATCCGTGTCAAAGGCGTCGGATCGAAGCAATGAATGCCAATGGACTTCCGGCAAGAACTTTCGGAGAGTCCAGCTTGACGGCAAGTTGACGCACCGAGACGTAAGGAGACGTGTCCCGGCGGATCGAGCCTGCGAAAACGGTAAACGGCCGCCCTCCCCCGGCTAGCGCCAGCGATGATTCACGGGGGACTGATCGGCATCCGCGGCGGCGCCGTTTGCCACAGCAACGCCTCCTCCGCCGCCGTCAGGCCATACGCCCGGTTGACCAACTCCGAGACGCGCCATTCCAGGCCGCGCGCCTCCGCCGCCAACTGCCGCAGCGGCGCCACCGTGCGGGCGTGTTCCTCCTTCAGCCCTTTGACGCCGGCCACGCTCAGCGGCTGCTTCTTGCCGCGCACTTTCTTCACCTCCGCGATCAGCGCGTCGGCGTCCAACGCGGTCAGGTCTTGCAGTTTCAGCGTCGGCTTGGCGATGGCGTATTCGACGCGCAGCCAGTCGAGGACGGCGGAACGGCCACCCTCGCACTCCAAGGCAATCGCAATGCTTCGCTGTACGGCGGTTTCGATTCCGGTTCGTACTTCGTCATCGGCTTGGGCGATGGGCAACCCTTCCATCTGTGGTAGAGGCGGGTTTCGCGCAGGTTGGTGACGATGTACCAGTCGCAAGGGAAGTTGACGGCGTAGCGCAAGGCCTGATCGACGGCCGACAGCTTGCGGCCCGCGAAGGGCCGGTCGAGCGGATCGCGCGGCCCCTTGCCCTCGACGGCGGCCACGTACTGGGCCTCGACGCCGGTAAGGGAGAAGCGGCCCAGCGCGCCGTCGGCGAACTTGCCCTCGACCTGGATGAGCGCCTCGCGTTTGAGATTATAAGCATCGGCGCCGCCGGCGGGACCGACGTAGCCGAGCACGCCGCCGAAGATGTCGCGCAGGAAATCGGGCAGCAGTTCGGTCTCTTTCAACGCCTCGGCTTTGTTCGAGCCGAGGAGATCGGCCCAGTGAGCGAGCCTGGCGCGGGTTTCGGCGACGGCGGCCGACAGGGTGAAGGTTTGCAGCCGGGGCCGCAAGGCGTCGGGACGAAAGAGGAGCTTGGCTTCGGCGGGCACGAGCGGTCTCCGGGGGATGGCGGACGGGGGCGCGATAAGACGAATATCATAGTAAGTTATTCCATTCGTCACATGGAAAGCGACCATGTTCCCCTTGTACCAAGACCCCCGGTTTCACCTTTCGGTTTGCCGAGGGCCGTCGCATTGATCGTCTTGACTTATCGCCACGCCGTTCCGCATGATGGCAAGGCATAGCGAATTCACTTTCAGAAATCGAGGACACGGCATATGGCGAGCATCGCAACCGAGACGGAGTCGGCTGGCATTCCAGCCACCGTATTGGCCGATATGCAGGCCGTCGCCGATTCCTTGGCCAACGGAATCCCTCTCGCCCCCGAGGTGGCCGACCGCGTTCGCGCACGCGCCGACAAAGCCCGCCAGGAACTGCTCGCCAGCCGCGGCGTGCAGGACATCGGCGTGCAACTCCTTCGTGAAATCCGCGGCGACTTGCTCGAGTAATGAAGTACGTCCTGGATACTTCCGCGGCGCTCAAATGGGAAGTTCCCGAAACCGATTCCGACAAGGCGGATCGGTTGCGGGACGATTTCCGCCGGGGCATCCACGCGCTTGTGGCTCCCGATTTCTTTCCTCTGGAAATCGCCCACGCGCTGACACGCGCCGAGAGACAAGGCAGAATAGCCGTCGGCCAGGCGGGCATCTTCTGGGCGGATGCCATGACGACCCCGCCCCTTCTTCTACCCGTCTTGTTCCTGACACCGCGTGCCATCGACATCTCTTCCACGGGGCGCATAGGCGTTTACGACTGTCTCTACCTCGCCTTGGCCGAGCGGGAAGGTTGCGACTTCATCACGGCGGATGAAAAACTCGTAAAGAATGTGGGAATACAATTTCCTTTCATCATCCTGCTGGCTTCGCTGCCATGATCTCCTTGTACGCAGACCCCGGTTTCACCTTTCGCTTCGCCGAGGGTCGCCGCATTGATCGCGTCCACTTGGAAGGCGTGCCCGCGGGTCGAGTCGCGCGCGCGTTCGCCGTCGATCCCTCGACAGCGCGGCCGGGCGTCCTCTTAACGACAGGCATCGTCGGCGCGGGCGGCTGGGTCGATTTGCCGCGCGCCCTGATCGTCCGGGCCGGCGACGCCTTCGTGGTTTACCCGACGCTTGACGAGGAAACCAAGCCATGACGCGGCTCATCGACCTGCTCAACATCGGCGGCATCTGTCCGAAGTGCGACCGGCCGCACGGACAATGTACCTGCCCGAAGACGCCGCCGTCCGTTGTCAAAGCGCCGGCGAAACCGGCCGGCGATGGCATCGTCCGCGTCGGCCGCGAGACCAAGGGGCGGCGCGGCAAAGGCGTGACTATCGTGACGGGATTGGCGCTCGAAGCGGCGGAGTTGCAGGAGTTGGCGAGCCGGCTGAAGGAGAAGTGCGGCACCGGCGGCACCGTCAAGGAAGGCCGCATTGAGATTCAGGGCGACCACCGCGAGGCCCTCATCGCCGAACTGACGGCGCGGGGCCACAAGGTCAAGTGGACGGGCGGATGAGAATTGCCCCCCTTCCCTTCAGGAGAGGGGAGCCAGACATGAATCACGCCGAGCGGCGCCAGGCGGCCTCCGCCGGAATGTGGTCGCGGACGTGGCGCAGCAATCGATCCCAGGCCTCGGCGTTGGCCGGCACTTCGGCGCCCGCCCGGTCCAGCGCTTCGAGAAGCGTCGCGGCGCTGGCGAAGCGCTCCTCGCCCGCTTCCGGCGTCAGGCGGCGCAGCACGTTTTGCAGCGGGTCGGGCAGAGGCTTGGTCCCCTTGCGGCGCGGGCCGGCGACCCATTCGCTCGCTAGACGGCCGAGCGCGGCGAGGTCGGCCAGCGCGTCGTCGCCATACGCATCCACATATGTTGATTCGTCTTCGTCCGATTCGATGAGCCACGGCGGCTCGCCGAGGCCGCTCAGCTTGAGGAGGCCGTCGGCCGTCAGCCACAGCGACCCGGCGTGCAAATGGCCGTGGATCAGCCCCGCCTGATGGACGGTGTGCAGCGCCAACGCCGCCTGGCTGAGCAGCCGGAAGCAGACGCCGGGCACCGCGGTCAGGGCTGGCCAGTCGCCCGCGGGTAAGCCGGTGAGCCATTCCTGCAAGACCGCCGGCCGGTCGGCGACGTCCAGCACTTCCAGCGTGGCGGCGACATGGGGATGTCGCACCCCGGCGGCGGCGAGGAAGCGTTGGCGGAATTCGTCGGGCCGTACCGCGTCCTCGGCGTCCGGCTCGGCCAGATGGCGCAGCAGCAATTCCCGGCCATGGCGCGGGTCGAAGACGCGATAGGCCGCTTCGTGAGGCGTCACGCGCAGCCGATCGATGACGCGCGTCGGCCCGAGCACCAGGCCATCGAGGTTGCCCGCCTCGATCAACGCCAGCTGATAGAGGGTCAAATAATTGCCGGCCAGCAGCGCTTGCCGCAAGGAGCGCCGTTGCCGCCGCGCCTCGATCAAGAGGGCGGCGAGCGTGTCGGCATCGACCAGTTCGAGGGCGCGCAGCAGTTCGCCGAGTTGCCGGTCGCCCGCTTCGCCGTCGCCGGTGAGCGTCAGGATGTCGCGTTCCGGCTCGGGCTTGGCGGCCTCGGCATCGGCCGCCGCGGCGGGACGGCCGACGGCCAACTCGCGCAGCTTCTTGCGATACCATTCGCGCATGTCGGCGAGATGGAGTTCCATCTCTTCACGGCGTTCGACGACCTGCCGCTTTTGCCGATGCAGTTCTTCCGCCTCGGCGGCCAATCGCGCCGTCGTGGCCTCGGCCTGACGCGCTTGCTCATCGACCTCGGCCAGGCGCTTTTCGTGGCGCGTTTCCCCCTGACTGAGGGCACGCTTCATGTCGCCGACCTGTCCCTGCCAGTCGATGATTTGCTGGCGGAAGGCGGCCACGGCGAGGCGGTGTTCGTCGCGGGCGCGGTCGAGCGCCGCCTCGCGCTGGCGCAGTTGCTCGCCGTCGGCCTGCATCTGAACGCGCAGCGTCTCCAGGTCGTCGCGGCCCAGGCGCGAATAGGAATGCAACTCGGCGAGCGATTCGCGCAACTGGTCGCGCGCCTGCGCCAGGCGTTCGACGGCGGCCCGACCCTGGCGCTCGATCTCGGGCCATTGCTCGTGAATGGCCACCGTTTCTTGACGCAGGGCCGTCACCTCCGCGCGCTGGCGTTCGAGGTCGCGGGCCGTTTCCTGGCTGACCACTCCTTGCTGGTCGTGGGCTTCGTGCAGCGCCTTGCGATCGGCGGCGACGGCACGGCCCACGTCGAGGAGTTTGCGTTGCGTGGCGTCGAGCTTGTCGCGGCGCAAACGCAGCTCGGCCTCCTGTTCGTGCAACTCGGCGACACGGGCGGCGAGACTGGCTTCGGCGGCGAGACGTTCGCGGCCCACTTCGGCGCGGCGTTCCTCGATCTCGGCCAGGCGCTCTTGAAAGGCGGCGACGGCCGTCTCCTGTTGCCGCGCCTGTTCGGCCAATGCCTGATGGCGCGCGGCGAGGTCGTCGGCCCGGCGTTGCAGCTGTTCTTGCAAAGCTTGCCGCGCCTGCTCGGTTTGCGCCAGGACGGTTTCGCGTTGGCGCAATGCCTGGCGGTCGGCTTCGAGGCGCTGCTGCCACTCGGCCAACTGCTGGCCACGCGCCGATACCAACGCGGCTTCCTCGGATTGGCCGGCAAAGCGCGTATCGAAAGCCGCGATCCGTTGGCGGAGTTGCGCTTCCTCCAGGGCCAAATTGTCCTGCGTCTCGCGCAGG
>JBBSES010000133.1:0-9837 GCA_038239465.1 Gemmatales bacterium | reverse complement strand
CGATGTTCAGTACGATGTACAGTATTTTTCAGGCGATTTTTCAATGTACAAACAAGTGAACATCGTCCTTCGTTAAACGGTATTGGCGTTAGCCCCCTGTTGTTGTCGTTAACAGGGGGCTAACGCCCCCCGCTCGCCAATAGGTTCGCAGGATGGTTCGTATGCCCGTCGTCACGTCGATCGATCTGCTGGCCGCGCTAAGCCAAAACCGCGTCCTCGATGCCCGGCATCTGGAGCAAGTGGTGCCCCTGGCGGCGCGTTTTCCGAACCCTCGGGAAATGGCGACCGAAATGGTCCGCACGGGCCAGCTGACCGAATGGCAAGCCGGCCGCGTGCTACTGGGCCGCGCCGCCGAGCTGGTTCTCGATCAATACGTGTTGTTGGACTTGCTTGGCCAGGGCGGCATGGGCGAGGTGTACAAAGCCCGGCAAGTGCGCATGCAACGGCTGGTGGCCTTGAAGGTCATTCGCAAGGAATCGCTGGCGTCGAGTACGGCGCTGGGCCGGTTCCAGCGCGAGGCCATGAGCGCCGCGCGACTGTCTCACCCGAACATCGTCATCGTTCACGACGCCAACGAGATCAACGGCATTCCCTTTCTCGTCATGGAATTCATCGAGGGGACCGACCTGGCGCGGCTGGTGAAGGAACGCGGCCCGCTGCCGGCGGAATACGCCAGCGACTACATTCGCCAGGCGGCGCTGGGTTTGCAGCACGTTCACGAGCGCGGCCTAATCCACCGCGACGTGAAGCCGGCCAACTTAATGCTCACGGCGCTGGGATTGGTCAAGGTCATGGACCTCGGCCTCGTCCGCGAGACGTATCAAGACGGCCCGAACGCCGGCACCGACTTGACCAATACCGGGGCGGTGATGGGCACGCCGGCCTTCCTGTCGCCCGAGCAAGCGCTGGACGCCAAGCGCGTCGATATCCGCAGCGATATCTATTCGCTGGGCTGCACCTTTCATTATTTGCTGACGGCGCGGCCGCCGTTCGTCGGCGAATCGATGACGGAGATTTTGCTCAAGCATCACATGTCCGAACCTCCGGCCATTGAGAGTATGCGTGCCGATATGCCGTCCGGGTTGGGCGACGTGCTGCGGAAAATGCTGGCGAAAAAGGCGGACCAGCGTTACGCGACGCCGGGCGAGGCGGCCGACGCTCTGGAGCCATTCGCCGTCTTCGCGGCGCCGACGGTGCGCCGGCCGAGCAAGGATACGAAGACGCTGCGGCGGCTCGATTTTCGCAGCCTGCCCGAACCGGCGGCCGTCGGCGACCAGCGGCCGCTGCCGACGCGCGTCGTCGGCCCGCTGACCGAAGTGCCGGCGGCCACGGTGGTGACGGCGAATTCGGTCATTGCCGTTCCACCGACGTGGGGAGACGAGTTCGTCAACGCCATCGGCATGAAGCTGCGGCACATCCCGGCCGGTAAGTTCCTCATGGGGTCTCCGGCCGACGAAGCGGGCCGCGGTGACGACGAAGCGCGCCGCCCCGTCGAGATCGCGCGGCCCGTGTATCTCGGGATCTATCCGGTGACGCAGGGGGAATACGAGCGCGTCGTCGGCCACAACCCGAGCCACTTCTCCCCCCAGGGCGGCGACCGCGATTTCATCCAGGAACAGGACACGCGCCGCTTTCCCGTCGAGCGCATCGGCTGGGACGAGGCGGTCGAGTTTTGCCGGTTGTTGTCCGAACTGCCCGAGGAGAAGGCCGCGCATCGCCACTATCGTTTGCCGACCGAGGCTGAGTGGGAATACGCCTGCCGCGCGGGTAGCCAGACGCCCTTTCACGGCGGCGCGTCCCTGGATTCATCGCAAGCCAACTTCGACGGCAATCAGCCCTACGGCACCGGCGAGCGCGGTCCGTATTTAAGCGTGACGACGCCGGTCGGCAACTACCCCGCCAACGCCTGGGGATTGCACGACATGCACGGCAACGTTTGGGAGTGGTGTGCCGATTCACACGGAACGGAAGGTGATGATATGCGCGTGGCGCGCGGCGGCTCGTTCTATTCGGCGGGCCAGGCGTGCCGCGCGGCGCACCGGGAGAAGTACGCGGGCGAGACGCGCGATTTCGACCTGGGTTTTCGGGTCGTGTGCGTGAGTGAGTAGGGGAATCGTTCAATATCCATTCACTTTCTGGGCGACTGCCCGGTCCATTCGTCGCGCGGCGGGGTTAGATGACGAGGTGAGTCGCCGCCTCGCTGAATTGACCTCTTTGAAACTCGACGGCCGCCCAAAGCAAGGCTAAGCTTCCTACTACTTTCAGACGCTCTCGAAACTTCGTGGAACGCTTCTCGCCTTCGCCCGGTGCCAGGAGAACGTGTCGATGTCAACCGTGCCAAAAATCGCCGCGATCTTCGGCGTTGCCTGGCTCCTGATGGCGGGTTCCACCACGGCGGCCGAGCCGCGCGAGTCGGCGGCGGCAGTCGCCTTCTTCGAGAAGAAGGTCCGGCCGGTACTCGTCAGCCACTGCTATAACTGCCACTCGGCCGACACCAAGCCGGCGGGCGATTTGCGTGTCGATGACCGCAACGGCTTGCTCAACGGCGGCAAGTCCGGGCCGGCCATTGTCCCTGGGCAGCCGGCCAAGAGCCTGCTCCTGCAGCGCGTCACCCACAAGGACGCCAAGAAAAAGATGCCCCAGGAAGGCAAGGAGTTGACGGAGGAGGAAGTCGCCGACCTGACCACCTGGATCAAGGACGGCGCCGCCTGGCCGACGCTGCGCGAACCGGCCACCGCCGCCAAGACGCCCAAGAAATACGAGCGCCTGAGGAAGGAACACTGGGCCTGGCAACCGTTGGCCGATCCGAAAGCTCCCGCGGTCAAAGACGCCGCCTGGCCACGCGACGACATGGACCGCTTCCTCCTCGCCGCCCTCGAAAAGACGGCTCTGCGCCCCGTCGCCGACGCCGACAAGGGCACCCTCATTCGCCGCGTCACCTTCGACCTCACCGGCCTGCCACCGACATTGGCCGACATCGACGCTTTCCTCAAGGACGAGTCGCCGAAGGCATTCGAGACGGTCGTCGATCGCCTCCTCGATTCGCCGCGCTTCGGCGAACGCTGGGGACGGCACTGGCTCGACGTCGCCCGCTACGGCGAATCGACCGGCCCCTCGCGCAACATTCCCTATCCGCACGCCTACCGCTACCGCGATTACGTCATCGACGCGGTCAACGCCGACGTGCCCTACGACCGCTTCCTGCAAGAACAATTGGCCGGCGACCTGCTGCCCGCGAAGAGCGATGCAGAGCGCGACCGCCTCTTGACGGCGACCGGCTTTCTCGCGCTGGGCGTCAAGGACGTGAATCAACGCTTCAAGGTCCGCTTCGTGATGGACAACGTCGATGAGCAGATCGACGCCGTCAGCCGTGCCGTGCTGGTCCTCACCGTCAGCTGCGCCCGCTGCCACGACCACAAGTTCGATCCGATTCCGACCAGCGATTACTACGCCCTCGCCGGGATCTTCACCAGTACGGAGAACCGAGCCGGCGTCCGCAACAAGATGGGCGGCGGCGGCCTGGACTACTACGATCCGGCGGCGCTGGTGCGTTTGAGCGTCGAGAACCCGAAGCTGCCGGCCGAACAACTGGCCATGCTCAAGGATCAGGTCGCGCAAGCCAAGGCCGATTGGCAAAAGGTCCGAGGCACGCCGGAAGGGACGGCCACCGGCACCAACGGCCAGCCGAAACAGCGCGTACTGAAACAGAAGTACGACCGCTTGCAGGGCGACCTGGACTCCATCACCGACCCCGTCGCGCGTCTCGTCCCGGTGCATGGCGTCCGCGATGCCGCCAAGGTCGGCGATACCGAAGTGCGTCTGCGCGGCGAGGCCGAGGCGCTGGGCGCCGTCGTGCCGCGCGGCTTCCTCTCCACTCTCGACGTGCCCGACGCTCCGCGCGTCGATGCCAAGAGCAGCGGCCGCCGCGAACTGGCGCAGTGGCTCACCAACCCGAAGAACCCGCTGACGGCGCGCGTGATGGCCAATCGCGTCTGGCACCATCTCTTCGGCCAGGGCCTCGTCTCCACCGTCGATAACTTCGGCGTCATGGGCGACAAGCCGGCCAACCCCGAGTTGCTCGACCACATCGCGCAACGCTTCATTCGTGAGGGATGGTCGGTCAAGAAACTGGTCCGGGCCATCGTGCTGACGCGGGCCTATCAACTCGGCGCCGATGCTCCGGAAACGCATCTGCGCCTCGACCCGGCCAACCGCCTCGTCTGGCGCCACGCCGGCCGCCGCCTCGACGCCGAGGAGATGCGCGACGCCACCCTGGCCGCCGCGGGGCGCCTCGATCTGCAGCGTCCCGAAGGCTCCGCCGCCCAGGCTTTCCGCATGGTCGAAATCCGCGACAACGGCCCGGAGACGGCGGGACTGCGGGATCACGTGGATAAAAGCACGCAACGCAGCGTCTATCTGCCGCTGCTGCGAGGCATCACGCCGCGCACGCTCGAAGCCTTCGACCCCGTCGATCAAACGCTCGTCACGGGAGCGCGCGACGCCACGACGGTGCCGGGCCAGGCGCTGTTTCTCTTGAACTCGACGTTCATCCGCAAGCAGGCGCAGGCGCTGGCGGACCTGCTATTGAAGGATAAGGACGCGACCGACGCGGCGCGCGTGCGCCTGGCCTATCGCCTGTCCTTTGGCCGCGCGCCATCGGAAAAAGAGGTGGATCGCGCCGTCGGCTTCCTCGACGAGTATGCGGCGGCCTACGACAAACAGGTGGCCGACGCCCCGAAGCTGCCCGCGGAGGAAAATCCCGTGACTGGCGCCGACGCCCGCGTCGCCGCCTGGACGAGTTTGGCGCAGGCCCTGTTCGGCGCCGCGGAATTTCGGTATTTGCGCTGAGAAACATTGCGACTAGTTGGCGAGCGGGGGGCGTAAGCCCGGCCGTAAGCCCCCCGTGGTTCTCCCTCAAGCAATCCACGGGGGGCTTACGCCCCCCCGCTCGCCAGTACAGAGCAGTTTCGACAAACGAATATCCATCCCCATGCTGGGAGTAAACCATGTCCCCCTTCCTGCCGAGTTATTCGCGGCGCGACCTCTTAAAGTCGGCCGGCATCGGCTTCGGCTACCTGGCCTTCGCCGGGATGCTCGGACACAACCGCCCGGCGTTGGCCCTGCCTCCTCCGCTCACGCCACGCGAACCGCACCGCGCGCCGCGGGCCAAGCGCGTCATCTTCCTCTTCATGCAGGGGTCGATGTCGCAGATGGATACCGTCGAATACAAGCCGCGGCTGCAAAAGGACGGCGGTAAAGCCGGACCCGGCGGCGGCACGCTGACCGCCTCCAAGTTCTCCTTCAAACAATATGGGCACACGGGCAGCTGGTTCTCGGAACTGCTGCCGCGCATCGCCGGCCAGGCCGACAAGCTCTGCTGGCTGCGCGGCCTGCACACCGACACGCCGGCCCATCCGCAGGCCGTCGTCCAGCTGCACACCGGCAGCGCCAACGCCGCGCTCACTCGGCCGTCGATGGGCGCCTGGATGCTCTATGGCCTCGGCACCGAGAACCAGGACTTGCCCGGCTACGTCACCATCAATCCGCCCTCCAGCCTCGGCGGCGCCGTCAACTACGGCAACGCCTTCCTGCCCGCCCACTACCAGGGCACGCGCATCACCGACACCGGCTACCTGCCCAACCTCAAGCCCGAGTTGGCCCCCGCGCTGCAGCGCAAACAACTCGACTTGATCCAGGCCATGAACCGCGATCTGGCGGGAACGCCCGGCGCCCCCGAAGCGGTCGAGGGCGTCATTCAGTCGTATGAGTTGGCCTTCCGTATGCAGGGCAAGGTGCCGGAACTGCTCGACGTGTCCAAGGAACCGCAGAAGGTACGCGACGCCTATGGCATCAAGCCGGGGCCGGCCGGCGCCTTCGCCCGCCAGTGCCTGATGGCCCGGCGCCTCAGCGAGGCCGGCGTCCGCTTCGTCGAAATCTGCCAGCCCGACTGGGACCACCACAATAACTTGCACGAAGGGTTGAAGAAGAACTGCGCCGCGGTCGATCAGCCGACGGCGGCGCTGCTGCAAGACCTGGAGCAGCGTGGCCTGCTGGACGAAACTTTGGTCCTGTTCGGCAGCGAGTTCGGCCGACTGCCTACGGCGCAAGGACCGGACGGCCGCGACCACAACATCACCGGCTACCCGATGTTCATGGCCGGCGCCGGCGTCCGCGCCGGCCTCACCCACGGCGCCACCGACGAATACGGGCAACGAGCCATCGAAGGCAAGATGCACGTCGCCGACCTGCACGCCACCTTGCTCGCCCTGATGGGACTGGACCACGAGCAACTGACCTATCGCTATTCCGGCCGCGACTTCCGCCTCACCGACGTGGCCGGCAACGTGGCCAGCGAGATCTTCGCGTAACCCCCGCTTCGTTTACGTTTCACGCCCCTGGCGGAAGACGCGAAACGTAAACGAGGCGAATTCATTCCCCGATCGCGTTGCGCACCGCGTCGTCCTTGCGGCCGCCGAGTCCTGATGCTTGCTTTCAAGGAGTTTACGCCCCCCTCTCGTCGGACCAAAGGACAAAACCGTCCGCCATTCCGCTTCCTTTTTCCTTGACATTACCCGTTGTGCTATTTACACTTGAATCGCCATGCGATGGGTCGGCTTGCCGGCCGGCGCTCCCAGGAGATTCGAGCCGTGACCAAGAAAGAAATCGTCAAGCAGATCGCCGATCGGGCCATGCTTACCCAACTCAAGACCAAGGAAATCGTCCAGTGGACGTTCGACGCCATTGTGGACACGCTCATCCAGGACGGCCGGATTGAGTTGCGCAACTTCGGCGTCTTCGAGGTCAAGCGCCGCAAGCCGCGCAAGGCACGCAATCCGCGCACGGGCGAGAAAGTGGACGTGGACGCGAAAAACGTCGTCACCTTCAAGCCCGGCAAGGAGATGGAAGAGCGGGTCCGGCGGATGAAATACGTTCCGTCGTTGGCGCAAGTCGATGCTGAAGAAGAGGATGAGGCGGACACGACGAGCAACGGCATGGATAGCCACGCCGAGCCGGCGGCCACTGGCCCTCGCCTGCGCAAGGGCACTTGAGAAGCATCGTCCAAAAAGACATAGGATCACGAAAACACGAAATTCAAACGGAGCGAAGGCAGGAGCCTTATCACTCAGTGTTCTGCCTGCGCTTCGCCTTTTTCGTGTTTTCGTAATCGTTCTTCTTCCGCACATCTCGCATCAAGAAACCCGCCCGCGAAACCGATATATCCCTCATGAGCGGACCCTTCGGGCGCGGCGCGTCCGGGGTGGGCTGTGCTCGGGGGACGGGGACCGTCCATCGCCCGGGGGGACCGGCGATCGCCGAGGCAGGCCGGAGGCCCACGCCCGACGCCGCGAACCACGGGGCAGGGAGGCTTGCGATGCGACGCTGGCTTATGACGGCGGTGGCGGCGGGGGCGTTGCTCGGCAACAGCGGTTGCCTCATCAATGCCTATTCCAGCAATCCTAACCGACGCCTCGGCGAATTGCTAAACAACAGCGAGGACATTCGCGTCATCGAACAGGAATGGGAACGGTTCTGGTTCTTCGATCAGCCCTCGCACTTGACCGTGGATCGCGTCCACGGCGGCATCACGCCGGGCCAGGCGAACTTGCCGGCAGGCGACTGACGCAACGGGGCGCGCGGAACTCGGAGCGCGGAGCGAAACGCCTATTCTCGCTCCGCGTTCCGAGTTCACTTCACTTCGTCAAGCAGTTTTTGCAATTCGGGATGCTTAGCGACGTGTTCGCGTAAGCCGTTGGCGACCTGCGTCCGCAACTCGCGCGGCAGCTTCTTGGCGACGAAGCGTTCGGCGACCAGTTTGGCGCCGGCGGCCTCGGCGACCAGCACGGCAACCCCGGCTTCTTGCAGCATCAAGTCTTTTTCGTCGAGGAAGGCGGTAGCGGTATCGCGCGCCACGGGCAGGTCGAGCGCGGCCAGCGCTTGCAGACCGGCGATGCGCTCCGGCGTCGTCAACCGCTTTTTGCCCGCCACATGGTCGAGCATCGGCTTCACGTCGAGCGGCGGATCGAGCCGGTAATTGCCGTAAGATTTAATGAGAGACAGCCGCTGACTGCTGAGGTCGTGCGGATACGTCAGCAGGCCGGGGAGTGCGGCGGCGGCTTCTCGCGACCGCAGCGTGACGAATACGTCCAGGGCCAATCGGCGGTCCCTATCGTTGCCCGATTCGGCTAGAGTGAGAAGACGGTCGATCCCCTTCTTCCCCAATCGTTCGATGGCGCGAACCAGCCCATCGCGCAGCATGGGGTCGCGTTCCTCATCGAATTGGAGGGCATGAACCAGTGCATCGGCCTGTCCGTCGCCGCCGATGCGGCCGATGGCCAGGGCAATGGCTCGCCGCGCCGCCACGTCCTGATCGGACAATGCCTTGACCAAAGCAGCGCCGGCCACGGTGTCGCCAGGCTCGCATTTCAGGGCCAACCCGTCGGCCACCAGGCGGCGCAGGTCCGGGTCGCCGGCACGCAGCTGTTCGATAAAAGCACCGCGCACGTCGTCGTTCCAGCACGACTGCAGGGCGCCGGCGGCGCCTAGCCGGGCGACGGCCGGCGCGTCGCTATCGTCGAGCAACGCCAGCAAGGCGTCGCGCTGTTTGGCGCCGCGCTGCGCCAGCTCGCGCCCGGCCATTTGCCGGTCACTAAAATCGGGCCGGGACAGCGCCTGGACCAAATCGCCGTCGGGCAGGGCACGGACCTTGGCCCAGCTATCCATGCCGCGCAAGGGCAGCGCCGGCTGATCGGCCGTCCCACTCCATCTGAGGCGATAAACGCGGCCATGCTTGCCGTCGCCCGCCAGCTGCCCCGCGCCGCCGTGGTCCGTCCGCCAGTCCACGACGTATATGGCCCCGTCCGGTCCCGTTACCACCTGGCAGGGGCGGAACAGGCCGTCGTCGCTCGCCATCACCTCGAAGCTTTGCTTGACCGAGAAGGTCGCGCCCGCCTTGACGACGTGATATGCCCGGATCGATTGGCGGGACGTGTCGGGATAGTAGAGCAAACCGCGATACGGCTCCGGGAAGCGCGTGTCGTTGTAGATATGCAGTCCCGTCGGAACGCCGCGTCCCGTCTTGAGTAGGGCTGGCAACTCGCCGGCCGACGGGCTGAAATCGCTCTCCTCGGCGACGTGCATCAGCCGGCAGTCGCCGTCTTTGCCGCGTTCGGCGTTCTCGCTATCGACGTGGAAGGCGTTGAAGGCCGCGTCGAAGGCTAGGTCGCGGTAGGGATTGCGATAGCCGACGGAAAAGGCGTGCAGCTTCGAGCCGTCGGGCCGGCAGCGGAAGACGGCGCCGGTTCGCAGCACGGTGGCCCGGCTGCCGTCACTGCCTTCCACATAATGGTCGCCTTCGCCGCTGGTGATATAGAGCCAACCATCGTTGCCCAGCGTCAGGCCCGAGACCTGGCGACGGCCGACGCCCCCAAAGCCGCGCGCGATCACCTCCTTCACGTCGTAGGCCCCGCCCGCTTTCGATGGCCTGACGCGGCGCACCGTGCCCCGGCCCGACAGATATGTCCAGCCATCGTGGACCAGCACGCTCGACGGCAGCTCGTCCTGGAGGACGACCTTGGCTTCGTCGTAAACGCCGTCGTTCTTCGTGGAACGGAGCGCCTTGAGGACATCCATCGCCACGACCGTCTTGTCGCCTTCCTTGCGCTCCTTCCTCACGGTGGCGATCTTGCGTTTGGTGCCGTCCTTGTAGGCGATCTCTTCGGCCTGTTCACGGGCGTCGCCGGGCAGCCATTCGAGGACCAACGGCGTGCCGTCGTCGGCGAAGGTCATGGCCACCGGATTGACGACCGTGGGATAGTCGGCGACGATCTCGACCTTGAT
>JBBSES010000132.1:0-9870 GCA_038239465.1 Gemmatales bacterium | reverse complement strand
GCGGGGGGGGGGCGTTACCCCCCGTTGTTTGCTTGAAAGAAAACCCCGGGGGGAAACCGCCCCCGGCTCGCCGGAGGCGTTTCGAGGGGGGTATTCACGGTGCCAGCGGCGACGACGAGCGGGACCTCCCGCACCAAGGGCGAACAGTTCGCGGGCGTGACGGTGGCATTGATCACGCCGTTCCGCGGCGACGACGTCGATTACGACGCGCTCGTCACACTCGTGGACTGGCACGTCGAACAAGGTACCGACGTGCTGGCCCCCGTCGGCACCACGGGCGAATCGCCGACGCTATCGCACGAGGAACACGAGCGCGTCATCGCCGCCGTGGTCGATCGCGCCGCCGGCCGCATCAAGGTCGTGCCCGGCACCGGCTCCAACAGCACGCGCGAGGCCATCCGCCTGACGCGCTTCGCCAAAAAGACGGGCGCCGACGGGGCGCTGATGGTCGGCCCCTATTACAACAAGCCGACGCAGGAGGGGTACTACCGCCACTTCGCCGCCGTGGCCGAGGCCGTGGATTTGCCGGTGATGCTGTACAACATCCCGGGGCGGACGGCGTCGAACATGCTGCCCGAGACGATCGCCCGGCTCGCGGAGTTGCCGCCGATCGTGGCCGTCAAGGAGGCCACCGGATCGCTCGATCAGGCGTCGCAGATCGCGGCGCTGTGCGACATCACCATTCTCAGCGGCGACGACAGCATGACCTTGCCGCTCATGAGCGTCGGCGCTCGCGGCGTCGTCTCGGTGGTGGGCAACATCGTGCCGCGCGACCTGAAAGCGTTAGTCAATGCGTTCGACGCGGGCCGGCCGACCGAGGCGTTGACCTGGCACCGCAAGCTGTTCCCGCTGTGCCGCGACATGCTGGGGGTGGCGACGAATCCGATTCCGCTCAAGGCCGCCATGAAGCTGCTCGGCCGAGATAGCGGAACGCTGCGCTTGCCACTGTGCCCCCTCGACGCGGCCGGCGAGGCGCGCGTCCGGCAGACGCTGGTCAACTACGGGTTGCTGTAGCGGACCTTGCTTGCGTTTCGCGTGCTTTCGCCCTCATTCCAACGAATCTATAAGATTTTATTTGACCGCTCGACGAGAGGGGTTATGTTACTCCCCATGCCATGCCGTCGGTTCCCGCGGAGGATGCACCGTTGAGCGCCAAGCTAGCCGCCCCGTCCAAGCCCGCTCGCCGCAAGACGCCGCCCAAGGCGAAACCGGCGCCGCGCGTGGCCGACGAAACCGTCGCCGGCCTCGCCGAAGTCTTCGGCAAACTGGCCGACGAGTCGCGCCTGAAAATTTTGCTGGCGCTCGCCGAACACGGGGAACTGCACGTCACCGCCCTGTGCGACTTGATCAACCCGTCGCAGCCGGCCATAAGCCATCACCTGGCGCTGCTGCTGGGCGCCCGTCTCGTCGCCCGACGGCGCGACGGCAAGCGCAATTTCTACCGCCTCGAATCGACGCGCGTCCGCGACCTGCTCGATCAATTCTTCGACGACGCGGGCAACGGCCAGAAGCAGTTGCAAATGCCCGGCTTCTCGCTCGCCTACCGCACTAAATAACCGCGAGGTCCGCCGGTGGCCCGACTATCAGCCGGCCTTCCGTTGCTGCTTCTCTGCTTCAGCGCGGTCGGCTGCGGCGATCCCGGCCCCGCGCCGCTGCGTCTCATCCTCGTCTCGCCGCACCGCGACGAACTCCGCGAGGAAACCGCCCTGGCCTTCCGCGATTGGTTCGCCGAGCGCACGCAAACCCATCTCGCCGAAGCGCGCCAGGCCATCGAAAAATATATCGAGCAACCGAACGAGAAGCATCGAACCGCCGTTGATGCCACATTCGCCCGCCTAATTCACGACTGGTCGGCGGACGATCTCGACGACTTGCCCGCCTTCTTCTCCACCTGGCAACGGCAGCCGACCGCCGAGAGCGCCCGCGCCCTAGGTGCCGCTCTCGATCGCTGGCCCGGCCCGCGCCGCCCGGTCGAGTTCGTCTGGCAGGATGTCGGCGGCGGCACCTCGGCTATCCAGCGCTTCGTCGAAGCTCGCTTTCAAATGAGTCCCAACGGCATCGGCATCGACGTCCTCTTCGGCGGCGGCACCGACATGTATCTGCGCCTGGCCTCGTTGGGCTATCTGGAAAAGCTCGACATGACGGCGTTGCTGCGCGGCCGCATCCCGGAACACTTGAATGGCGTGCCCCTCTACGACGCGCAAGGCCGTTGGTTCGGGCCGATGGTCAGCAGCTTCGGCATCCTGGTCAACCGCGAGGTCCTGCGCCGCATCGGCGAACCGGAGCCGACGGCATGGACCGACCTGGCTCGGCCGAGCATGCGCGGCTGGGTCAACGCCGCCGACCCGCGTTTGACCGGCAGCATCCACATGGTCTACGAGATCATCCTGCAGGGGGAGGGCTGGGATCCCGGCTTCCGCACGCTGGCCCGTCTCGGCGCCAACGCCCATAGTTTCAGCAGGGATAGCGGCACGTTGACGCGCTCGGTCAGCATCGGCGAAGTGGCGGCGGCCGGCACCGTGGACGTGCAGGCGCTCGGCGCCGTCAACCGCGCGCCCCAGATGATGAACTTCGTGCTGCCCAAGAACACGGTCATCAACGCCGACGCGGTGGCGGTCTTGCTCGGGGCGCCGCGCAAGGAGTTGGCCCGTGCCTTCGTGGAATATACCCTGAGCGACGCGGGGCAAAAGCTGTTCCTGCTGCGGCCAGGCGAGCCGGGTGGACCGCGCAAGTACGCGCTGGCCCGCCTGAGCGTCGTCGAAAAGTTGTACGAGGAATATCCGCCCGAGGCGCGGGCCGTCGGGGCGGCCAACCCCTTCGCGCAGAGAAGCGAATCGCCCTACCGGGCCAACGTCAG
The DNA here is from genome assembly GCA_038239465.1 of Gemmatales bacterium. Classification (GTDB taxonomy): domain Bacteria; phylum Planctomycetota; class Planctomycetia; order Gemmatales; family Gemmataceae; genus JBBSES01. The sequence continues at coordinate 7,013 of JBBSES010000132.1, read as the reverse complement.
CAACCGCCGCTGGGATGCGCTCAACGATCTGTTCGGCGCCGTCATCGTCGATGCGCACGACGACCTCGCCGCCGCCTGGAAGGCGCTGCAAGAGAGTCGCTTGCCGGACGCGGACAAGCAACGTTTGGAGGAAGAGTTATTCCGCCCGCCGGTCACGGAACAAGAACTGGAGGCCCATGCCAAGCGAATCATCGAGCAGGGGCCGCGATCCCGCTCGGCGCAAGTGAACCAGTGGGGCGAGGAAGCGCGGGCGCGCTACCGGCGCATCCGCCGCGCGGCGGGCGGGTAGTTTGCCAGGCATCACGACAACCGATGGTGAACGTGGTTTATCGGCGACGGCGCGGGCAATAGCTTGCATCAACGGAAGTGCATCCCTCGATAATGGAGAATTCTCATGCTCGCCTGCCGTTGGATGATTTCTCTCGGCGCAATCGTGGCCCTCGTTGGCAACCCCGCTTTGTCCGCCGCCGAGACGTATCGAGACGAGGCCAATCACTTTTCCATCGACCTGCCCGCCGGCTGGCACGCGATGCCCCGTGCCCAGCTGACAGCCATTAACGAGATGGTGCGGCAGCGAGCGCCCAAAATTAGCTACAGCGCCGGCTTCCGTCCCGAGGGCGCCGCGGCGGACGGCTATCCCTACGTGCTTCTGCAAGTCAACCAGGCCAATCTCGCCAACGCCTCCTATGAGGAACTCGAACGCAACCTCGGCAAGGAGTTCAATGCCGGCGTCAAGAAGGCGGAAGGGGCGATTCAAGATGTCGCCAAAAATTTGTCCATCGGAAGTGTCGTCCTGGACCGCTCGCGGAACTGGGTACTCGTGCGCGGTCAAGTGGATGTGAACGGCGTCGGCCGCGTGCAAAATCTGGGCGTCGGCCATTTGGGTAAAGACGCGATCGTATTCGCGCATTGCTATGCCACCGAGGCCGACTTCGAGCGCCAACGGCTGGTCTTCGAGCAGCTGAACAGTGATTTCCGCTTCGATCAAGGGTACGGCTTCATCCCCGGCAGTGGATCTTCAATTTGGAGCAAGGTGGGCGGCGGCGCTTTGTCGGGCGCGCTCATCGGTGGCATCGGTGGTGGGGTGGCCGCGGCACTCTTCCTCTTATTTTTCCGCAAGAAGCCCAAACCGTCCGGCGATGCGACTACCCCCGGAACCGCCCCATGAACGCTTCCACTCCCATCCGCATTGCGGGCGTCAGCAAGCATTACGGCGCCGCGCTCGCCGTGGACAACGTCTCCCTGGAAATCGGCGCGGGCGAACTGTTCTTCCTGCTCGGCCCATCGGGGTGCGGCAAGACAACGCTCTTGCGCATGTTGGCCGGCTTTCTCACGCCCGATGCCGGAGATATCTTCTTCGGCGACATTTGCATCACGAACTTGCCGCCGCGCGAGCGCGACGCCGGCCTCGTCTTTCAAACCTATGCCCTGTGGCCGCACATGACGGTCGCCGACAATGTCGCCTATGGCCTGCGCGTCCGCGGCAAGTCGAACCAAGAAATCGCCGAGCACGTCGGCCGAGCGTTGAAGATGGTTCGGCTCGATGGCCTGGAATTGAGAAAACCCAACCAATTGAGCGGCGGTCAACAGCAGCGCGTCGCCCTGGCGCGGGCGCTGGTCATCGAGCCGCGCGTCTTGTTGCTCGACGAACCGCTGTCCAATCTCGATGCCCGTCTGCGCGACGAGATGCGCGACGAGATTCAGCGCCTTCATGCCGAAACGCGGCTGACGATGGTCTACGTCACGCACGATCAGAAGGAAGCGTTATCCCTTGCCGACCGGCTCGCGGTCATGGAGAAGGGCCGCTTGATCCAGGTGGGCACGGCGCGCGGCGTCTACGACCGGCCGACCACGCGCTTCGTCGCCAACTTCCTGGGCGATAGCAACTTCCTGCCCGGAACCGTGCGCGAGGCCGATGGCGAAACATGCGTCGTCGATACCGCGCTGGGCAGCGTGCGCGGCACGACGCCTCTCGTCGGATTGGCGCCGGGCCGCGCGGTGGTCTGCTCGATCCGGCCCCATGCATTGGCGCTCAACGCCGCCGACGCCACGAACCGCTTCGAGGCGGACGTCAAGCGTGTTTCTTTCCTGGGCGAGTTGGTCCACATCGGCGTCGAGGCCAACGGCGCCGCCCTCGAAGTGGTCGCCCTGCCCTACTCGGCCGGCCCGCTGAAAGCGGGCGACCGGCTCGCGCTGGGCGTGCCGGCCGATCAGGTCGTCGTGTTGGACGCTTGAGGGTCGGGCTGCTCGGGCACGCCTTCCCACAACCGATAGCCGCCGACGAAGGCGTTGGCGTTGTCGCCGCGGCGGCAGATGGGCGGCAGGTCTTTCAGCTTGCGCACGTTGCCGCCGCCGAGGATGACATAATCGGTCATCAATGCCGCGTGCAATCGGGCGACGATATCGAAGACCGCGCGGCGCCAGCGTTTCTTGCCGTGTTCGTTGTAGCCGCGGATGCCGACGTAATCCTCGTAGGTCTTGCCCTTGCGGTAGGGCAGGTGGGCCAGTTCCAGCGGCACGAGTACCTTATCGACGACGAGCGCCGAGCCGAGGCCGGTGCCGAGGCCGAGGAAGAGCATGCGGCCGCCCTCGTAGCTGCCGAGCGCTTGCATGGCGGCATCGTTGGTGATGCGCACCGGTTTGCCAAAGTGGGCGGCGAAATCGTACTTGACCCAGCCGCCCGCCAGGTTATGCGGATCCTGCGCCGGTTGCCCGTGGAAGACCGGGCCAGGGTAGCCGATGGCCACCGCCTCGTACTCCCAATCCTTGGCCGATTCCAACACGGACTTGACCATCAGTTCGCCTGTCATCGTCGTGCCGGACGGAATCTTGACCTCCTCCTTGTCGCGCATGGCGATCTTGACATGGGTGCCGCCGACGTCGATGGCCAGGATGCGCATCGTGGATTCTCCCTCGAAAAAAGGACAAGCGCCGCTTGCCCGGGGGGTCGTTCGTGCCCTAATAGTGACGGCCCTCGCCGGTCACCGTGTCGGGATATTACCAGAGATTCGCCATGACCTCTTCCCCCTCTCCGTGTCTTTACGAAATCAACACACGCATCGCGTTGCGCGAGGCCGCGGCGCGCCTCGGCCGGGACGCCACGCTCGACGACCTCGGCGACGAGTATCTCGACCGCGTCGCCGACCTCGGCCTCGACTGGGTCTGGCTGCTCGGCGTCTGGCGGATCGGGCCGGCCGGCCGACAGGAGTCACTGACCAACGCCGACTGGCGCCGCGGCTACGCGGTCGATTTGCCCGACTTCACGGACGACGATATCAGCGGCTCTCCCTTCGCCGTGCGGGAATACACGGTGGATACACGGCTCGGCGGCCCGGCGGCGCTGGCCCGTTTGCGTCAACGGCTGACGCGCCGCGGACTGCGCCTCATGCTCGACTTCGTGCCCAATCACACGGCGCTCGATCATCCGTGGGCCAAAGCGCATCCCGAGTATTACGTGCAAGCCAACGACGATGAATTGCATCGCCAGCCGCGCAACTATATCCGCCTCGATACCGACCGTGGTCCCGTCGTCTTCGCGCATGGCCGCGATCCCTACTTCCCCGGATGGCCCGATACCTTGCAGCTGAACTATCGTCACGCCGCCATGCGGGCGGCGTTGCTGGAGCAATTGAAACACATCGCCGACCAGTGCGACGGCATCCGCTGCGACATGGCCATGCTGATGCTGCCCGACATCTTCCGCCGTACCTGGCGCGACGCCGCGCTGCCGCGCGACGGTACGGCGCCGGTCGATGACGCTTTCTGGCCTTGGGCGCTCACCGCCGTGCGCGAACGTCAGCCGAACTTCGTCTGCATGGCCGAGGTCTACTGGGACCTGGAGTACGTTTTGCAGCAACAGGGCTTCGATTTCACCTACGACAAACGCCTCTACGACTGCCTGCGCGACCGCGATACCGAAGCGATACGTGGCCACCTGCACGCCGACCTGGCGTTTCAACAGCGGTCGGCGCGCTTCCTGGAAAACCACGACGAGCCGCGCGCCGCCGCGGCCTTCGCGCCCGGGATGCACCAGGCGGCGGCAGTCGTCACTTTCCTCGTGCCGGGCCTGCGTTTCTTTCACGAGGGGCAATTCGAGGGCCGCCGCGTCCATGCGTCGATCCATCTGAATCGCCGGCCGGTCGAAGCCGTCGATGGCGAGTTGGCCGCGTTTTACCGCCGATTGCTCGACGCGCTGCGGTCTCCTATCGTGCGCAAGGGACAATGGCGCTTGCTGGAATGTAGACCGGCCTGGGACGGCAATCCCACGGCGGAACAATTCCTGGCGTTCGCCTGGCAAGCCGAAGGCGCGCTTACAGTTGTCGCGGTGAACTACGCGGCGGCGCAGGGGCAATGCTACGTATCGTTGCCCTTCGAGTCGTTACCGGGTCGAACGTGGCTGCTGCGCGACGCCCTGGGCGCGGCGCGCTACGAACGCGACGGCGCCGACCTGGCGAACCGGGGGCTATACCTCGACCAGGCGCCGTGGGGGTATCACGTTTTCGAGGTGGTTTAGAATTCGTTCCAGCCGTGGCGCCGTTTCGCCCGATACAACCGATAGGCTTCACCGCGTCGGGGCTGGACGACAATGCTCTTTTGCTCGCGGCAATATCTTCTCTTCTTCCTGGCCGTCTTCGCTGCCTATTGGGCGATCCAGGCGCCGCGCGCTCGTGTTTGGCTGCTCGTAATCGCCAGCTTCGTCTTCTACGCCAGCTGGAGCCAGTGGCTTGCCCTGCTGGTCGTCGGCTTCGCTTGTCTGGATTACCTGCTTGGCCGAGCCATCGCGGCCGCCGTCGGATCGCATCGCCGGGCACTGCTGATTCTCGGCTTGGCCCTCAACCTCGGACTCTTGAGCTATTTCAAATATGTCGATTTCTTCATGGATTCGCTGGAGACGTCGCTTCACTTCATCGGCGTCGGCGCGTCGCTGCCCACCTTGCGGCTGATCGCGCCCATCGGTCTGTCGTTCTACACGTTCGAGGCGATCAATTACCTGGTGGACGTATATCGCGGTCAGCTGCCGGCCGAGCGCGACCTCGCTCGCTTCCTGCTCTTCATCCTGTTTTTCCCGCACCTGATCGCTGGGCCGATCGTGCGCGCGCGCGATTTCCTCCCGCAAATACGACGGCGCAAGCGCTGGGATCCGGCGCGCGTCCACCTCGGCTTGCAAACCTTCTTGCTGGGACTTATCAAAAAACTGGTCATCGCCGATCGCATGGCGCGTTTCGCCGATCCACTCTTCGCCGATCCCTCCCGATATGCCAGCGGCGCCTTGTGGATGGCGACGGTGGCCTATGCCCTGCAAGTCTACGGCGATTTCTCCGGCTACAGCGACATGGCCATCGGCTCGGCGCACCTGCTCGGCTACAAGCTGACGACGAACTTCAACCTGCCGTATCTGGCCGTCAACATCGCCGACTTCTGGCGACGCTGGCATATCTCACTCTCGAACTGGCTGCGCGAACACCTGTTCATTCCCCTGGGCGGCAGCCGAGGCGGCCCCTGGCGGACGGCCCGTAATTTAATGCTGACGATGACGCTCGGTGGCCTGTGGCACGGAGCGGCCTGGACCTATGTCGCGTGGGGAATGCTGCATGGAATCTTGCTGATTGGTCATCGCGTTTTCGCGGCGCATTGCTCAACGCGGCCGATGCTGAAGCGCCGGTTGGAAACTCCGCCCGGCACCGTCGCGCGTGTCGCGCTCACTTTCACTTGCTTCTGCCTGACCCTCGTCGTCTTCCGCTGCGTGGACCTGACGACTGGCGCGACGATGCTGGGCCGAATGTTGCTGCCGTGTGAAGGGGCGGGGACGCCGTTGCCGGCGCGCGGCTTCTGGCTCACGGTGTTTGCCGTCGCGCTCGGCCATGCGCTGGCGCTGCGGCGCCGCTGGCCCCGCTTGGAAGCGCGGCTGCCGGCGCCGGTGCGCGGCTTCGGCTACGCGCTGGCATTGGTGGCGGTCCTCGTCCTGGCGCCCGGCGCGGGCAAGGCGTTCTTGTACTTCCAGTTTTAACCCCTGGCCTCCGAGGGCAGCACATGGCGCGCCGCGTTTGCCGCCGACGCCTCCGCGCCGATTTGCTCTGGGCGTTCGTCGCGTTCGCCCTGCTGCAAGTGGGGTTGGCCTGGGCCGTCGAGCGCTGGCTGCCCGACGTGCGCGATCCCGAGGCGGCGCTGAAGGAAGAACGGCTCCGCGCTCGCCGCGCCGAGGCTCCCGACCACGCTCTGGTGCTAATGCTCGGCAGTTCGCGGGCGGCGATGGCTCTGCGCGCCGCCGAGCTAAGCGCCAGCCTGGCCCCCGACCATATTCTGGTTCTCAACGGCGCCGTCATGGGCGGCGGGCCGATGAAAACGCTCATATGCCTGCGCCGCGCCCTCGACGCCGGCTTGCGTCCCGATTTGCTCTTCGTCGAAGTGGTGCCGATGCACTTTCATCAACCGGCCGGCCTCGGGCTGGAGGAACGCACCCTGAGCGGCGCCACGCTAACGACCGCTGAAATCGCGGCCGTGCGGCCCTACTGCGACGAGCCGGTGCGCCAGCGCAATCAGTGGCTCAAGTCGCGGTTGGTCCCCTGCGTCGGCTACCGCGCGCAGCTGCACGATTATTTGGCGCTCGATGTCTGCGCGGAGGACGACGACCTGGGACTGATGGACAGCCACGGCTGGCATCCGCGGCACTGGAGCGTGACGCCCACGCAGCACGCGCGGCACACGGAGCAGGCGTTGCGGCAATACGATTGGCTGCGCGGCCCGTTCCGTCCCACGCGCTCCGCCGTGCGCGCGTTGAGCGATGTACTCGAATGCTGCCGGGTGAAAGGCATCGCCGTCGCCCTGATCGCCATGCCGGAAAGCAAAGCGTTTCAGGCGCTGTACGAACCGACGTTGCGGGCGGACATCAATGCCTTTCTCGGCGATTTCAGCGCGGCGCGCGGCGTGCCTCTAATCGACGCTCGAAGCTGGCTAAGCGACGATGATTTCTGGGACGGCCATCACATGCTGCCGGAGGGGGCGGGCCACTTCAG
>JBBSES010000131.1:0-9905 GCA_038239465.1 Gemmatales bacterium | reverse complement strand
CGCCGCTCCGGCCCCGGCAGGGGCCGACGAATCAGCGCCAGTTATGAAAAGGGGTTGGAATCATTGCCGAAACAGACCAAAAAATCCTTCGCACGATAACCACCGCCCCCTTTTCAAACAATCTTTAAGGCGAACGGGCAGCATGTGATTCACTCATTTCGCTTACCCCTGGCGAGCGTCAAGGCGTAGAGCGGCGATATAATAACAGCTACTACGTCGGGCTTACGCCTCGTCGCTCGCCTGCAAAGAACATCCAGGCCTTGCACGGGCGGCTGAACGACACCCCCGCGCCTCCGTAGGTTATCCGCGTCACGCGACGCGAACCCACGGGCCGCACTCATGCCGCCGCACGACCTGACCACCTACCTCGGGCTGTTGGTCCTCATCCTGGGGACGGCCAAACTCCTCGGCCTCGCCGCGCAGGCCATCGGCCAACCGGCCGTGCTGGGCGAACTGGTCGCCGGCGTCCTGCTCGGCGCTTCGGTCCTCGGCATCGTCGATGCCGACAATAAAGTCCTCCACCTCCTCGCCGAACTGGGCGTCATCCTGCTGCTGTTCGAGATCGGCCTGGAAACCGACCTGGGCCAGCTGCTGAAAGTCGGCAACGCCTCGGCCGTCGTCGCCCTCGTCGGCGTGGCGCTGCCGTTCGCCCTGGGTTTCGGCGTCTGCCAACTCGTGGGGCTGCCGTTATTGCCCTCGATCGTGGCCGGCGCCTCGCTGACGGCCACCAGCGTTGGCATCACGGCGCGGGTCCTCTCCGACCTCGGCCGGCTGCACGAACCGGAAAGTCAAATCGTGCTAGGGGCGGCGGTCATCGACGATATCATTGGCCTGGTTATCCTCACCGTCGTGACGACGCTGGCCAAGGGCGACGCCGTGACTTCACTCGGCGTAATCAAGATCACGGGCCTGGCGTTCGGCTTCCTGGTCGCCACCCTGCTCCTGGGGCGACTCGTGCTGCCGCCCCTGTTCCGCCTGATCGCTCGCGTTTCGCTGCCCGGAACGCTGCCGATCGCGGCCGTGATGACCGCGTTCGGCCTGGCCTGGCTGGCCGAGTCGGCCGGCTCGGCGGCCATCATCGGCGCCTTCGCGGCCGGGCTGATCCTGGGCCGAACCGCGCAGGCGCACGCCATCGAGCGCGGCGTCGTCCCGCTGGGCCATTTCTTCGTGCCGATCTTCTTCGTTAGCGTCGGCGCGGCGGTGGACGTGCGCGTCCTCAACCCGTTCGACGCGGCCAACGCTTCGACGTTACAAATCGGCGGCCTGCTGATCGTGGTGGCCGTGCTGGGCAAGTTCCTGGCTGGCTACGCTCCGTGGTGGTTTCGCGGCAAGAAAAGCGTCATCGGCGTCGGCATGGTGCCGCGCGGCGAGGTCGGCCTGATCTTCGCGCAGCGGGGCCTGGAAAGCAAGGTCTTCGACGCCGCCCTGTTCAGCGCCGTGACGCTGATGGTGATGGTGACGACGTTTTTGGCGCCGCCGTTGTTGAAGCTGCTGTTTCCGCCGTTGCCGGCGAAGGGAGAAGGGGAGGCGATGGCGTCAGACAAAATCAAGAGCGGAGAGGACGGGATTTGAACCCGTGAAGGAGTGTTACCCCCTTACCGGTTTAGCAAACCGGCGCTTTCGGCCACTCAGCCACCTCTCCGGCGGGCAGGGGACTTCTATCGGTTTCAGGATACAACGAGGCCGGTTCGAGGGCAAGACTTCCCGATGGCTCTCCAATCGATCGTCTCCGCAACAACAATCTGATCTCTGTGAGGTGGTTCGACTCGGACAGGACCGGCTGGACGGCTACTGCGAGAACGACCGTTCTGGCCCGCTTGTCAAGGAGAACCGTTGGAGCATTCCGCTGGCCCTGGCCCGTTGCCTGGATACGTCGGACGTTTGCGAGTTCCCGAGCATCCCGAAGGCGAACGTCCGACGTATCGCAATGCTTAAGCCGGGATTTACTTCTTCTTGGAAGGGGACTTGGGAGTCTTCTTGGCTTGAGCCAGGTCGGAGGCCGCTACCCGCTTCGCGGGCTTGCTGGCCTTCTTGTCGTTCAGGATTTTGGCCGCGTCGTGGGCCGGCTTCTTTCCCGTGGCCATCGGTTTCCCTTTCGTGATCGTTGTTCCGGAGCGAAACACTCCCAATGAGTGTAACTCGGGCGCTCCAATCCGCAAAAGTTTTCCCCAGTAAGAGTATCGAATTAAATGAGGTCGTCGCACTGAGGCGCCAGCTGGCGCCTCAGTCGTCGATGTCCGCGTGGCGAGAAGAAGCGAATCATGGTGGGGAATGCCTCTGGGAGGCACGGCCGATTCTCCAGCAAGAATAGGCCGAAATAACGGATGAGGCAGGACTATACACGATAAAAGGCCGGGAACACGCGGTTCCCGGCCCTCGATTATCTGTCGCCCCCGACGACGACGATGCGCTCGCCGCCGCGGGAACGACAGGTTGCTTTCTCGCCATACCTCAGATTTCGACGATGTACTCCGCCAGCGCCTGATGTTCCTCCGGCGTCAAGCGGGCCAAGCACGCGAGGGCGGCGTCGAAGTCGTAGCGGCGCGTCTGGCCGCCGTAGCACGATTGCATGAAGGCGATCGCGTTCTTGCGCTCGCCGGTGGCCGCGTCCAGCTTCAGCATCGCGGCGATCACGGTATCCAACGTCGTCAGCTTCTCGTTCACGGTCGGCTCCCTGGCTCGGCGTTCGTCCGCGTTGTCTCCCTACCTAACTAATGCGTTTCGACCCCCGCGACGGACACAATCTCGACGAGATTCGCCGCCGCTGGCGAGGTCTGAAACACCCTGCTACCATGTACGGGTATGAAGAATGCGCTTCGACCGACGAAGTACGGAAAGAGCTTTACCCTTCCCACCCTCCCCCTGCGAGGACTCGTAACGATGACCACTTCCTTTGGCGGCGCGCGCCTCTGGGCCGGCGCCCTGTTCGTGGCGTTCGTCGCCCCGGTGCTGGCCGAACCGCCGGCCGACGTCAAGAAAGCCGACGACAAGAAGGCGATCAAGAAGGCCGAGCCGAGCAAGTTCCTCCGCGTCAAGCGCGACGAAAAGAAACAGCCCGTCGGCCTGGAGACGGCTACGGTGCGCTACGTCCCCGCCAACGGCGAGGGCGAGCTAGTTGTAGACCTCATCGGCGTCGTCCACGTCGGCGACAAGGACTACTACCAGAAGCTCAACAAGCAGATGGAACAGTACGACGTGGTGCTTTACGAACTCGTCGGCCCCGAAGGCGCCAAGCCTCCCAAGGGCGGTCGCAAGAACGCCGACAATCCCCTGGCCATGATCCAGCAGATGGCCAAGATCATGCTCGAACTCGACTTCCAGCTGGAGCAGGTCGATTACACCAAGAAGAACTTTCTGCACGCCGACCTGTCGCCCGAGCAGATGGCGGAAGCGATCAAGGCGCGCGGCGACGACGGCACGACGCTCTTTCTGGGCGTCGTCGCCGACATGCTGCGGCAGCAGAACGTGCAGAACATGAAGGGCAAGGACGGGCCGAAGGAAGCCGATATCGACCTCGGCGAACTGCTGCTCGACGCCGATCGGGCGGCCAAGCTCAAGCGCGTGATGGCGGAACAGTTCGAGAAGTTGGACGATCCCAACGCCGGCTTCGGCAAGACCATCAGCACCATCTTGATCGAGGACCGCAACAAGGCGGCCATGAAGGTCTTCCAGAAGGAAATCGCCAAGGGCAAGAAGAAGGTGGCCATCTTCTACGGCGCGGCCCACATGCCGGACTTCGAGAAGCGCCTCCGCGACGACTTCGGCCTGAAGCGCGACAGCGACCAATGGCTGCAAGCGTGGGATCTGCGGCTAGGGCAGCGGAAGAAGAATCCGATCGAGGATATTCTGAAGATGTTGATCGATTGATCGCGGAGTACGCGAAACGTAAACAAAACAACAAGCCCCACGGGATCACTCCCGTGGGGCTTGTTTCATTTATCGGGTGGTCCGCCGTCGGCTCAGTTGCCGCCGGGGATCAAGGTGCTATGCACGGCGTTCGGCCGGTTGACGGTCTGGAAGACCGGCTTGAGCTTCAAGCCGGGCCGGCCCGTGACCGGATCGATGGCCGTCTGCGTCATCAGGTCGGCGCCGACCGCCGAGGGAATCTTGGACTGCAGCGGATTCGTCTCCGGCCGGGCTACCGTCCGAACCTGGCTCGGCACCGGAGCGCCCGTGGCGCGGGTGCCGCCGCCCATGCCGCTCTCGCGGAGCATGGGGTTGGTCATCGACCGCAGTTTTTCCATGACGCGGTTGCCGCTGCTCGGGTCGTCCACCATGCGCTCGCTCCGTTCGAGGCTGGCCGGGGCGACGCTGGCGACCGACGCGCGACGGCCATCGGCGAGCGTCACTTTCAGGGTGTGCGTCCGATCGAGGACGAACGTCTTGCGTTCGCGGGCCTCGTTGGGCGTTCCCTGGTGGCGGATGATCTCGACCGTGGCCTTCTCGCCGATGGTGCGGCCGCGAACGCGCTCCACGGTGATCTCGTACTCGCCCGAGAAGGCTTCGCCGGCGATGTAGCTCTCACGGCTGCCGTCGGTGACGCTGTCGCCCAGCAAGGTGCCGCCGCCGGGCGACTGGCGCTGCTGGTACGAGCAGAGGGAACCGATCGGCTCCTTCACTTTCAGGTCGAGGTCGGCGTCGCCGCGCTGGGCCTCTTGCCAGGTGAGGGTGATGACCAGGTCGCGGGCCTTGCCCTCGGCGGCGACGGCCATCATGCGGTCGGCGTCGGTCTTGCGCAAGGTCTTGGACAGTTCGGTCATGCTCTCCTTGGCGCGGGCGTGCAGGTCGTCGTTATCGACCGGCCAGTCGCGTTGCAGGAGGTTGCTGGCGGCCCAGGCCATGGCGTTACCGTCCTTGCCGACTTCGGCGCAGACGAGAGCCTTGCTGTAGGCCTCGGGCAGGTTGGGCTGCATGAGGGCGGCCTGGCGGCAGAAGGCCAGGGCACGCTCGGGACGCTTCAGTTCGAGCATGGCGTTGGCGGCACGCAGGTAGCCTTGCGCGTCGCGCGGCTCCACGTCGATGGCGGACACCTGGGCCCGCTCGATTTCCTCGGGCGAGCCGTTGCTCATTTGCAGGGCCAGGGTCAGCGCCTCGTAGACCCAGGGGCGGTCCACGATGCCGAGCCGCAGGTTAGCCTTGAGGAACTCGGCGGCGTGGTCGTACTTGCCGTGTTCGACCAGGAAGTCGGCGGTGGCGATGATGAGGCCGGCATGGTCGGCCTTCGGCGATTTCAGGCACTGGGTCAACGCCTGCTCCCAGACCTTCTTGGCATCGACTTCCTCGACGGGAGCGGCCGGCTTCTTGGCCATCTTGTCGCCCTCGACGGGCTTGCCGGCGGTCGGCTTATTCTCGGTCGGCTTGACGCGCGGCCCCGGCGCGGGCGCCGGCGGCGGGCCGGCGTTGGGGTTGACGACGCTCGGCCCCTGGAAGCGGGTGTGGATCTTGGCCGAGCCGCGGATGACGAGCGCCCGGGCCGGCTGGTAGTAATCGATGCCATTCAAGAGCGGCCGATCGACCGTCGGCATGTCGTCGGGACCGGCAGCCAGCACGCCGGCCCCCATCGGGTTGAACGGGTTGGGATTAGCGTCCTTCTCAGCACCGAGCGCCGACCACTCGCCCGGGGCGACGACGCGGGTGATGAGCTGCATCAGCTGCCGGCTGTTGTCGCCACCCTGGAGGCCGAACTGCCCGCCCAGGTTGCCGAACTGGTTGAAGCCCGGCTGAGCACCGGGGTTAAACGCGGCGGCGTTCGGCTGGGGGTTAAACGGGTTGTTGCCGCCGAAGCCACCGCCGAACCCGCCGCCGAAGCCACCGCCGATGCCGCCGTTCAGGAACGGGTTCTGCTGCTGGATGTACTGGCCGTTGACCGCCAGGTTTTGCTGCAGCGCTTGCTGGTTGACGGCGTTGGGGATCGGGATGACCAGATCGGCCACCGGGTAGGCGCGGACGGTCTTCTCGGCCGCGGCGGCGTACGAGGTCGTCACCTCGACGAAATCGCGGCGGATCAGGTAGGTGCCGACGCCCTTGTTGCCCTTCACCTGGCCGAGCAGCAGACGCAGCACGGTATCCAGGCTGACGCCCATCATGCGCTTCAGTTCGACGGTCGCCTCGGCCGGCTTCTGCACGTCGGCGGCGATGAAGGCGTTGGTGTCGATGACGAAGGTGACCTTCGCCTCCTTGCTCAGGAAGTCGAGCGCGTCGATCAAGCTGGTGTTGGCCGGGAAGCCGTCGGGCAGGTTGATCGGCTTGGCCAGTTCCTTCTTGACCCGGATCGATGGGCCGGCGTCGTCCTCGCCGAGGCCCGCGGAGTCGTAGACTCCCTTGCGGCGCTCGGTGATGGCGCGCCACGTCGCGGCCGGCGGGAACTGCACCGGCGGCTCGTCGGGGAACGGAATGTGCGACTTGTCCACTTGCAGCATCGTGAGGAGGTAGCGTTCCTCGCTGAGGCGCTTGACCTCGTTGACCTCGCGGACGTGGGCGGTGGTCAGGCCCATGTTGTAAGCGGCGATGATCGACGGCGGGATCGACAGGCCCTTTTCGACCTGGGCGCGGCCCATCTCGACCGCTTCGCGGTAGGCTTCCTCGTAGCGGCCCTGGTCCATCAGGCCGCGGAAGGCCTGCATCTTGCGCTTGAGGAGTTCCTCGCCCTTCTCGCGCTCGACCTCGAGGGCGAAGCGTCGTTGGGCGTCGGCCAGCAGGCGCAGGCGCTGGTCGATGTCCTGCTTGATGCGGGCGCCGTCGGTATCCACGGTGCGCAGGGTGTTTTCCAGCTGAGCGGCCAGGCGGTTACGGGTGGCGGCTGACAGGTCCGGGTTTTCGCGGATGTTGGTCAAGGTCCGCTTGAGCAGGTCGTGGGCGGCGTCCGGGTCGCTGGTCAGCAGCTGGCGGGCGCGGCGGTCGGCCTTGTTGACCTCGTCGCCGATGCGTTGCTCCTCGACGGCGAGACGGGCCTTCTCTTGACGCAGGAAGTCGTCGCGGCCGACCGGCGGGGCGTCGTCGCGCGGCGGTTGGACCCGCGCCGGCGGCAACTTCTCTTCCTTGTCGTCGGCGAGGGCCAGCAGTTGGCCCTTGACGATCTTGTGGCCATGTTCGATCTTGATGCCCGGATCGGTCGGCTTCGAGAGGGCGTCCTGCAACTGCTTGCGCGTCAGCGTGCCGGCCTTGAGCTTATCGACGATCTTCATGCCGGCGTCGGCTTCCAGATCGTTCGGATCGATCTTGCGCGCCTGGGCGAACAGGTCCTTGGCGGCGCCGAAGTTGTCTTGTTCCAGGGCCCACTGGGCTTGTGCCTTGAGGTCTTCGCGGTTGAGGCGGGTCTGCTCGAAGGCCATCACCAGGGCGCGGTCGGCCTGGATGAGGGCCGGCGCTCCCTTGTCGGCCTTCTCCCACTGGTTGACCAGGCTGACGAGGAAGAAGTTTTCCAGGTCGGCCACGTCGGGGACCTTTTCCGAGGCGGTCACGCGGGCCATCTTGCCGGCCACGGTGCCTTCGACGGTGTAGGTCAGCTTGTCGCCGCCCTTGAGCTTGCCGACGATCAGCGTCGGCACGTCGCCACGCAGCGGCGGCAGCTTGCTCGGGTAGAATTCCTTGACCTCGGCGGGCAGTTGCAGCTTGCTCGTGTAGAGGATCGGGGCGGCCAGCGCCTCGTTCAAGTTCTTGGCGGTCTCGGCGACATCGCCTTCATAGGGATGACGAACGACGCGGCCGCCGGTGCCGGTGGCCAGCCCGTGCAGGTTGGGCGAGCCGCGTTCCAGCTGGGTGCGCGGGCCGAGAGGGATGGGGAAGAAGGCGATTTCCTTGCTCACCAGCTTGTCGCGCAGCTGGACCAGTTCCTTGTGTTCCAGCGGGTTGGCGATGCTCATGCCGTTGCCGAGGAAGAGGACGGCGCGCTGCCGGCCTTCCTTCATGTCGAAGGCGGCGGCGGCCCGCTCTAGGGCGGTCTTCATGTCGGTGGCGCCGAGGGGCACTTCCTTGGCGAGCGCCTCGAAGGCTTCCTTGACGGGGGCCGACTTGGGCGCCTGGAAGCCACGTGTCAGGCTCTGGGTGGCGGCCGGGATGTTGACCGTCCACAGCGAGATGCGGTCGTCGGGGCCGGCGGCTTCGGCGACGGCTTCGGCGAGTTGCCGGGCCGTCATCAACGGTGTGCGAATCTGGCTCGCCGAGGTGTCCACCATGATGATGAGGTCGCGTCCACGGCCGGCGCCGGCGTCGAGCTTCGGCTTCACCTGCAGGCCGAACAGCGTGGTGCCGTCCTGCGTCGTGTAGGTGACGACGGGCTGGCCGGAAAAGCGGTTGACGGCCGGGTCGTCGGCCAGGGGGCGTTCCGCCTTGACGGGCGGCGCCTCGAGACGGCCGGGCAGTTTGTCTTTGCCGGCCTTGTCCGCCGCGGGTTCTCCCCACACGTGCGAACTCGTGAGCAGTGCTCCGGTCGCCAGAACGGCGCTGAGGAGCGTGAGCCGACGGACACTGGTCATTGTCCAGACTCCCTCTACGGATAGGAACGGCGCGATCCCTGCCTCGGAGCCCGCCGTCAAGAGTTTATCGGATGTACGGATTGTAAGCCGGTCGTCGCCGTGGCCGCCAGCGAAATCTTTCCAGAAATCGGGTTATCTGGAACTCGCGGCACGCCAGCGGGCAGGGTCGCGCGGTCGAACGAGTTCGACCCCTTCCGCCGACTCCACATCCTCCTTAACCAAGATGCGCGATAATTGTTGGCGAGGATTACGAAATGGCGAAAAAACTTGGCGCCGGGTCGCGGCGGACCATGCATACCCCCTACGAAAATGACGGCCGGCCCGCGATTCAACTTGACACTGCCTAGGCGCGAAGTAACCTGGATTATCACCACTTCGGCTCACGACGCGACTTTTTTCCACAAGCCGGGGGCGGGTGGGCACCGGAGACCGAGAACCATGCCAAATTTCCCCCCCGATTCGCCGCGCTCCCCGCGGGACGGTCGGCGGTCCTTGCGGGAACTGATGGATTCGGGCAACGGAGCGGGCCAGGCGGCGTTCCGCAACGCGCGGCCGTCCACCGAGCCGCGCTGGGACAAGGAACCCGACGCCGCCGAAGACCTCGAGCGCACTTCCGCCGAGGAAAACGAACACATCCTCGCTTCTCTGCGCCGGGATCCAACCCCCGCCAAGGGCAAGTCGCCCCTCGACGATGATGAAGACGACGCGCCGCAGGGCGCCGCCGACTCCGCCGCCGTCCACGAATTGACCGACGAAAACGAACGACTCCGCGGCATCATCGCCGAACTGCGCCAGTTGCTCGACGAAACCACCGCCAAGGGCAACGACTCGTTCGAGGATCGCGAACGCGAGTACGAATCGCTCCTCGAAGAGAAGTCGGAGTTGATCCGCAACCTCCACGTGCAGATGAAGGAACTCGAGGAAATGGCGTCCGGCAACGGGGGCGGCAGCGCCCCCGCGCGATCCGGCACCCCCGACGATTCCGAACTGCTCGCCCTCAGCGACGAACTCGAACGCGAGCGCTGCAACATCGAGCAAGAGCGGCGCACGATGGAAGACGACCGCCGCCAGCTGCGCGAGGACGAAGAGGCCATGATGCGCCAGATGCGCGAGATGGAACTGCAAATGGCCAAGGAGCGGGCCGAACTGGCCCGGCAACGCAACGAACTGCAGCGGCTCCACGGCGAGATTCGCCACGAACTGGAACTGGCCCAGCGCGACGCCGCCGTCAACGAACGCTTGAAGCTCCTCCAGCGCCGCCATCAAGAGGTGACCGGCACCAAGAGCGACGACGACGCGCCGCCGCCCGCCAGCTTGCGGCCGACGCGCAAGAGCAGCCAGGGAACGCAACCGCCGAAGCCGACCAAACCGGGCGACAGCGGCATGTTCCGCCGCCTCTTCCGCGGCGGCGATAAGTAACGAGGCGAGCGT
>JBBSES010000130.1:0-9908 GCA_038239465.1 Gemmatales bacterium | reverse complement strand
GTATTCGCGCAGATAGCCGATCGAGAATTGATCGAAGACCTCCCGGCCCAGCGCGTGGACGAGAGCCGGAAACTCCTCGCGCATCGACTCCAGCAACCGGGCGTGGTAGGCGTTGCCGTAGATCGATAGCCGTTCCAGGCCGGTCATCGCCATCGATCGTCCGATGACTTTCTCGATCCCTTCCGGTTCGACGGCTATGTGAGTCTTGGCTTCGGCGGAGTGGAGGCCGTCGCGCAGACTTCCCGGCCAGGTGATGACGGCCTGCATCCAGCGTTGAATGGCATCCAGGGAATGATTCGCGCGGCGCATGGTGCGATTCTCTCGTTCGCGCGGCCGGCCGGGTGTAGCGCGGAGGCTCAACCCGGCACGGCCACTTTTCGCTTGGCGGGACGGCGGGACGCTGGCGCGCGCTCCTCCGTCCCCATGAATTGCTTGGCCTTGAGTACTTCCGCATGGACGACGGGAAAGGGCGGGATGTTGGCGTCCCATTCCAACAGAGTGGCAACCCCGCCGCTAAGCCGATGGGCCAGGCGATACAGTTCCCAGACCGGGTCGATGACCGGGCTGTCGTGCGTATCGATGCGATGCGTGCCGCAATCGGTGTGTCCGGCGAGATGGAATTGCACCACGTTTCGATGGGGGATCGAGCGGATGTATTCCTCCGCGTCGAAATCGTTGTTGATGCTCGAAACGTAGACGTTATTGACGTCCAGCAACAGACCGCAGTTGGTTTCTTCCGTCAATCGGGTGAGGAACTCCCACTCCGTCAGCGTGGAGTTAACGAAGGTGAGGTAGGTGCTGGGGTTTTCGAGGACCAGCGTCCGTTCCAGAAATTCTTGCACGGTGCGGACGCGGCCGACGACGTGGGCGAGCGTTTCCTCGTTCAGCGGCAGGGGCAGCAAGTCGTGCGAGTTGATCCCGGCGACGCCGGTCCAGCACAGGTGGTCGGATACCCAGCGTGCCCGGACGGCGTCGGCCAAGCGTTTGAGCTTGCCCAGGTACTCGAAATCGAGCGGATCGGTGCTGCCGATGGACAGGGAGACGCCGTGCATCACGATCGGGTAGAGTTCAGCGACCTGATCGAGGACGTAGCGTGGCCGGCCGCCGGAGTCCATGAAATTTTCGCTGATGATCTCGAACCAGTCCACCTTGGGCTGGTGTTCGAGAATGTGGCGGAAATGCGTTGTCCGTAGGCCGACCCCCAGGCCGAGGTTTGGATGCCCAAGTCGCCGCGGCGGCATGTCGATCTCCCTGGAAGGCCGGTGAAAGAAGGCAAGGCGCCGCCGGCGGCCATGGGCCGCCGACGGCCTGCCCGCTCGTTGAGATGTTACTTCTTCGGCGCGTCGCCGACCTTGATCTTGGCCTTGGCGGCCTCTTCCTCGAAGCGCTTGCGCGCGACCTTCCAGGCCTTGTCGGAGAGCGGCACGGCGCACTTGCCCATGGTCTTGCAGGCGTTTTCGCCTACCTTTTCGCCGCAGCCGCCGAGGCCGGCGCAGGCGTTCTCGCCCGCGCAGGTATGGGCCTTGGCCGTGGCGCAAGCTCCCTGGCCGGCGCAGTCGTTCTTGCCGCCCTTGCCCTTGCCCTTGCAGGTATTCAAGCCGCGGCAAACGTGCGGCTCTTGCAGCAGCAAGGGCTTCTTGGGATCCTTGGCCTTGGGTTTCTCGTCGTCCTTCTTGTCCTGAGCCTCGGCGACGCCGGCGCCGGCGATGGCGCCGCCCAGGGCGGCCATCGTCAGCTTGTGAAAATCGCGACGATTCATTTTCGACGGCTTCATTCTTCCCCCTTGTCCAATAAGTCGTATGCCTGGACTTCCCCGAACCCATCGTTCGGGGCATCCTGCCTATCATGAGGGTATGTTGGCGGTCGTCGCCGTTGCATTCCGTGAAGCCGCTCACCAATTGAACATTTTGCCCCATTTATTTTCGGGGGTGGCGCGCGAGAATGGTCGGCGGGGGCCAGGGCGGGAAAAAGAAGCGGCCGCGAAGTCGGATGGGGGCGGAGATAGCCCCGTTTCGACTTCGCGGCCTGAAGGAGAACATGCGTCTCGGCGAGGTTACTTGAGCGCTCCACCGCGTTCGGCCACCGTCTTGACGATGAATGCGTTTGGATCGCGCCGCACTTGCGCCGCGCACTCGGGGCAGCAGGTGCCGACGGTAACGGTTTGCCGCGCTGGGGACGGAGTCTGAAAGGTAAGCCGTTGCCACAAGGTCGGCTTCTTCTCCGCGATGGGAGTCAAGACATCCACGGGGATGACGGCGCCGCAGGATCCCAGGGGTCGGCCGCACACGGGGCACGTCTTGTGCACGCCATACGATTCGATGGGGCTGGGGGTCGCGGCATAATAGTTGGACTGAACCAGTCCAGAGCGGACGGGCGGCCGGTAGGCCGGCGTCGATCCGCAGAAGCCGCCTCAGCCGCCGTAGAGCGGCCGCGACCAAAAGAGCGCCGTCAGCGCGATCGACAATCCGAGAAGCCCATAAATCTTGCTCGTGGTTTTGACGCGCACTCGTTGCCTCCTTTGTCCGAATCGTCGATCCGCTCGAATATCGAGCCTCGCTCTCAAAAAAGCCGCTCACCGAGTTGAAGCAGGGCAGCCGTACACTCGGCCACGGGCTTCGTCAACTTTTATCGGCGGCGTCGGCGCGAATCATTGTGAAGCAGTTCACGGTGGCCGATTATTTCCCCTCCATATGCTAAGGTGGGTAGTCGAGGTGCGATCGGGTAAGCCGGGGCCGCGCCTCGTTTGTCGCCGACGCGCGCAGGGAATGCACCCGCTCCTGTGGGTGAGTGGGCGCGGGGGGTTCCCGCTATGGATCGAACGCTCTGGTATTGGAAACGCTGCGACCTGTTCGAGAAACTCACGCCCGAGCAAGCCCGTCGTCTGGAGAGCCGCGCTTCGACGCGCGTCTTCAAGCGCCGCGACCTCATCTATTCGCCCACCGAACCGGGCGAGAGCGTCATGGTCCTGGCCAGCGGTCGAGTCAAAATCAAGGACCTCACCCCCGACGGCAAGGAAACGATCCTGGCGTTTATTGAGGAGGGCGAAATCTTCGGCGAATTGGCCCTCTTCGACGGCGAGGCGCGGCGGGAATACGCGGAGGCGATGGAGAATACGCAACTCCTGGTCATTCCGCGCGCGGACTTGCTTTGGCTCATGGAAACGCGCGCGGACGTGGCCCTGTCCATCACCATGTTGATCGGACTTCGCCGGCGCCGCATCGAGAACCGCCTGCGCAACGTACTCTTCCTGTCCAGCCGCGACCGCATGGTGCGCATCCTTTTGGAATTGATGGACGCGCACGGCGACCGCGACCGCAACGAGTGCACCCTGCGGTTGCCGCTATCACACCAGGACCTGGGCAGCCTCATCGGCGTCACGCGCGAAACAGTTACCGTGGTTTTGGGACGCCTCCAGGTGGAAGGGCTGCTCGCGGTGCAAAGGCGGCGCATCCGCGTGCTTGATTGCGAGCGCTTGCGCCAGGAGGGGCGAAGCGTGACCGCCGCGGTACCCCGCGGCCAGGCCCGTTTGGTCGGAAAACCCAACGAGTTGTAAGGCACTTCACGGAACGCGGGGGGGGAAAGTCCGACACTGCCAATGTGGCGAAAACGATGGGGCTTGCCCCGCGGGAGTTGTTTCATGGCCGGCGAGTTCGACGGTACGGGAGAACCCTCCGAAGGGTGGGAAGCGTGCCCTCCCGGCGAATTCGGCCGCCTCGGCCAGCGCCTTCAAGCCCGCCGCCGGCGCCGATCGTTCCTGCGCGCCGCCTCCCTCGCCACGGCCGCGAGCGCTTTCGGCGGCGCCGTGGCTTGGCTCGGCCTGTCTGCCTCTGGTCCGGCCGATGTCCGCGACATCACATGCGCCGAAGTGCAGCAAGCCGCCCAGCCTTATTTGAAGGGGCAACTCGACCCCGCCCTGCGCGAGTGCATCCGTCAACACATCGCTCACTGCCCTCTCTGCGGGCC
Organism: Gemmatales bacterium; assembly: GCA_038239465.1. Lineage (GTDB taxonomy): Bacteria > Planctomycetota > Planctomycetia > Gemmatales > Gemmataceae > JBBSES01. Next base: position 5,945 of record JBBSES010000130.1, on the reverse strand, counting down.
GCGATTCAACCAGAAGCCCGCGGCAAATCGCCAAAGCGCTCCCTCAAAGCTGGCGTGAACGGCCCCGCTCGCCGAGGCTATTTCTCCGGCACGATCACGATCATGCTCGCGCTCGCGGCGGGCAGCGTCAAACCAAGCGTGCCATCCACCGCCCGCGCTTGCTCCTTGGCCTCAACGACGGCCTCGTTCGTGTCCTGATCGAAGCGCCACAAGCGCATCGCCCCCTTGACACCTGGCAGGTCGAGATTGAGAACGCACGGCCCATGCAGGTTTTTGTTGACGACGGCGATCGTGTGGGCGCCGTCGCTCTTGCGGCGCGCGGCGTATACCGACAAGTCGGGATTGTCGCTGCCGCAGTCGAGGAACTGTTCGCCGAAGCCGTTCTTGTGACCGTCGTAGCTGCGGAACAGCCGCCAGGCCGATTCTTGCGAGCCGGCGGGGGCGTACCAGATAAAGGCCAGGTCGAGCTTTTCGCGGGCCAGGATGCCGAAGGTGTCCGCCTGGGCCAGTCCGCCGCTGACGTTGTCGCTGCCGCCGAAGTTATACTCGCCGAGGCAAATCTCCATGCCGGGATTGTGCTTGTCGATCCAGGCGCGGACGCGCGGCAACAGGGCGACGGGGGAATAGTTGTCGGTGCCGCGAATCCAGGAGACGCCCTGCTCCTGCTCGTACTTGCGGTCCCACAGGTCGCGGGTGGAGCGAAGGCGATAGGCGTTCAGTTCGGGATTGAGGCCGCGTCCGAGGTAAGCGTCCTGGCCCTTAACCCGGCCCTGCGGATACCAGTGGATGTCGAAGACATCGACCAAGGGTTTGCCGTGCTTCTTCTTGTACTCGCCGCACTTGATGATGAACCACTCGGCGAGGGCGACCTTGTCGTGGGCGTTCCAATCGGCCTTGGTGCGGTAGTTGTCCTTGCCGGCGTCCTTGGCGGAGTAGAAGAGATCGGTCCAGCCCCAGCTGCAAAAGCCGGCGACCTTGGCCGTCGGGTCGGCCTTCTTGATCGCCTCGCCGTACTTGACGGTGCGCTCCCATAACTCGTCGTAACCGCACGGTTCGGGGTGGACATCGCGGTGCGTGCCGTGCCAGATCATCGGCTCGTTGTCGAGCGCCCAGTACTGAACGCCGGGCGCGCCGTCGGAGCCGTCGGCCTTGCCGGCCCGCTTGACGACGAAGCGCACGCCGTCGCCGACGAATTCCGGCGGCGCCGGTATCGAGGTTTCGCGCGGATCGTTGCCGGTGACGTTCGAACCGTCGGGGCGAATGCCGTTGCCGACATCGGGGTTGCCCGGCTCCGTCCCCTTCTGCGCGCCGTACTTGGCGACGGAGAAGGAAGGACTCGTGCCGTCCTTGGCGACCCAGCCGAGCATCGGCACCGTCTGATAGGTCGTCGCGCCGATCACCTGGTTGCGTTCGATGTGCGATAGGTAGCCGGTATCGCCGAGGCGGTCGAGGACCTTGCCGCGATTCTTGAAGAACCAGTCGTTGCCGGCGCTATCGACGCCGAGGCGCCAGTTGTAGCGGGACGAGGGATTGCCGCCCCAACGGGTGAGTGGGATGCGATATTCCATGAGCCGTTCGCGCGGTAGACCACAGACGCCGTAAATGCCGTCGCTGATGGCGTGCAGTTCCTTGTCGATGGCGACGTGCCCCTTGGCCTGGAACGACGGGCCGCTCTTGAAGCGCGGCGGATCGACGGCCTCGACGGCGAAGCCGATCTTGTCGATGTCGAAGCCCAAGTCGGTGTTGCCGTAGTTCGAGAAGCCGATCTCCCACAGCTTGCTCAGTTGCAGCGGTTTGTTGTGCGTGAAGCGGTTGAGCGGCAGCACGACGCGCTGCCAATCGGGACCGATCTTGTCGAGCGCGCCGTCGCCGACGACGTTGACCGCGTTGCTGGCGCTCTCGCCCTCCTTGCGCTTGACGTTGTCGGCCAGGGTGACGGTCAGGTCGGCGTTGTCGGCCTTGGTCGTTTGCCGGACGTAGAAGACGAGGGCGGTATAGCGCGAGACATCGTCGCAGGCGTCGGCGGGGAACCAGCCTTTCCAGTTGAGGGCGCAGCCGCGCCAGCCGTCGCCGTCCATGTGGATGGCCAGGCCACGGCCGCTTTCGTTGAGGCCCGCCTTGGGCGCCACCTTGAAACTGCCCGTGGGTCCGAGCTTGGCCCAGCTTTGGCCGGCCGGCAGGTCGCCGCTCCAGACGATGAATTCCGCCGGCTTCTCGCTCCAGCTGCCGCGAAACATTGGGCCATCGTACCGCGTCATGAACAGCGCTTTGCCGCCGGGATGCACGGCGAGGAAATTATCCTTGACGTTGTGCGACGTGGCCACCGGCTTCCACGTTTTCAGGTCGTCGGCCGAGAAATGCAAGCCGCGCTCGCCCGCCAGCCAGGCGCCGTCCGGGGTGAATTCCAGCGACCAGGGCAACTCGGGCGTCGGCAGTACTTCCCAGTTCTTGCCCTGGTCGGCGCTGACGACGATGCCTTTGGCGCTCAGGTAGAGTAGTTTTCCCTTGTGTTCTTGAAAGCCACAGCGGTGCGTCGGCGGGGCGGCGCTGGCGTCGCCGAGCAGTTTGAACATCTTGCCGGCGTCTTCGGTGCGATAGACGCCGCTCTTGCCGTGGCCCCAGGCCATGCCGCCCAAAAGCCATGTCTTGGCATCGACGACGTGCATGAAGGCGGCGCTGCTGACGCCCTTGATGTCGATCGCTTCCCAGTCGGCCTTGGCGGGCTTGTCGGCGTCGGCCTTGCGGTTGACGCGGAAGCCGTTCGGCGTTTCGTGCTGATTGGTCAAGACCAGGCCGCGCTTCGGATCGCTGAAATCGACGGCCATGAAGTCGTTGTGACCGAGGCCCAATCCCTTCCAGGTCTTGCCGCCATCGTTGCTGACGAACGGCGACGCGCCGCCGTACATGGTGGTGACATACAGGCGGTTTTCGTCCTTCGGATCGAGCAACACTTGCTGGGCCATGCCGGTCGGCTTGGCGTTGGCGTCCTTGGTGAGCAGTGTCCAGGTCTTGCCCTCGTCGGCCGAGGTGTAAACGTCTCCCTTATTGCAGAAGGCGTAGACAACCTTGGTGCGCGGATGGACCCAGAGGAACTCGCACGTCTTAACTTCCGGGGCAATCGTCAGCGCTTCCCAGACGACGCCGCCGTGGAACGGGGTAGCCGCCGCCGAGCCGCTAGGCTTCGCCGCTTTCGTCCGCCGTGCTTCCCCGGCCTTCGGCAGCGGCAGGCCATAGCCCCAGACTTTTTGCAGGGCGTCGGCCATCAGGCGGTGGCCCGCGTCGTTGGGGTGGATGCCGTCCCCATAGCTGAGGACGTTCTTGCGGTCTTCCATGCGCGTCCGGTAAGGCGTGTAGCAGTCGGCGAAGATGGCCCCCTCGTCGTCGGCGACCGCTTTCGCCTCGGCCGTCATCTCTTCGAGCGTCTTGACGAACGGCTTTAATTCGGGCTTGGAAATGACGTCCACGCATGGCGGCGACAAAACCGTGACGGCGGCTTTGCTTTCCTTGCACTTCTTGACGATCTCTTGCAGGCTCTTTTTGTAGCCCATGCGGTCCTTGTAGCGGTCGTTCATGCCGAAGCAGACGACGCAGACCGTCGGCTTGTGCTTGGCGAGCAAGGCTTCGAGGCGCTTGACGCCGCCCGCCGCCGTGTCGCCGCTGACGCCGGCGTTGACGAACTTGATGCCGGCGCCCACCATCTCTTCCTTCTTGTAAGGCACGTCGCCTTTATTCAAGGACGGATATTTCTGTTTGAGGTCGTCGCTGAAGAGCGCCCAATAATACTTGGTCTCCTCGGTGATGGAATCGCCGAGGAAGAGGACCACGTCCCCTTCGCGCAGGTAATAGGTTTTCTCGGCGTCGTCCTTCGGCTCGGCGGAGTTGACGGCGAACAAGCCGATGGCCAAGGCAGCACCGATCGAGCAGACCAGGAGAAGCAAACGGGGCATCCGATGGCAGGCAGTCATGACGACGACTCTCATAATGGGTAGAGCGATGTGGGGAATGGTTTGGAGTCTAGCCAGGGTTTTCGGGACGGTCAAGGATTGGCGGTCATCGTGCCGGGGCGAGGCGTTCGATTGACGAACCCGCTCTATCGGGATAAACAGGGACCGGGGCAGACGATTCCCGCGACACAAAGGAAACCGCCGTGACCGACCTCGGGCAAACCCTCGTCCAACTCGTCGTGGTCCTGTGGCAGCTGCTGGGCGACCTGCTGCGTCTGGGCGGCCAATGGGCATTGCTCATCGCCTGGACTGCCTGGTGGCTGGGCGCCGTCAATTGGAAGAAGACCTGGCCGGCCCTGGCACAAGGAGCCTGGGCGCCGCTGGTCTTGCTCGTGTTGATCTCCGCCCTCGCCTGGTCGAGCATCGCGCCCGGCGAGCGAACGATCCTTGGCCTCTGGCGCGTCGGCAACTTTTGGTGGCAGCTGGGTGCGGTCGGATTGTTGACCGGCCTGGCCTTCTTCTGCGGCTGGCTGCAAGGGCTATTCCACTGGGAGCCGGCCGACATCGACCTGGAACCGAAAGTAGCCCACGCCGCCCATCACCACGAACACACTTGACCCTGGGAGTCCGCGCATGTCCTCCGTTCGTTCGCTCCTCTTCGGTACGTTGGCGATCGCGCTCATGGCCGACTTTGGAGGCCATGCCGATGAGCCAAAACCGCCGGCCGCCGAGAAGAAAGCTTTATATGTGGCCGTCGGCTACGGCGGCCGGCGCGTCAGTTCACGCGACGGCCAAACCTGGGAGGACGACACCGAATGGGCGGCCAACGGCGGCGACGACAACAACTGCCTCTTCTCGGTCGCCTTCGGCAAGGGCCAATTCGTGGCCGTCGGCGGCGGCGCGTCCGCGGGGCACATCCTCGTCACCCGCGACGGCAAGGAATGGAAGCAGGTTCATAAGGCCAAGAACCGCGTTTGCCCCGTCCTCTTCGACGGCAAGCGCTTCCTCGCGGGCCAGGGGCGTAGCCTGCTCGTTTCGGACGATGGCGCGACCTGGAAAGAAGGCGCCACCCTCGACTATAAGCGCGGCATCTACTTGCGCCGCGGCGCTGCCGGCAACGGCGTCTTCGTCGTCTGCGGCGATTGCGACGTGAAACCCAACGCCCCGCGCAACGGCTGGGTCGCCGCCAGCGCCGACGGCACCACGATCGACCACTTTGATACCGAGATGCCCAACACGCGCGCCCTCGCTTTCGGCGCCGGCCGCTTCGTTCTCGTCGGTGAATCGGGTATGCGCGCGACATCCACCGACGGCAAGAAATGGGAACGCGCCGACGACGCCGACGACCAATTCCATTGGGTCTTCTGGACCGGCAAGGAATTCCTCCTTAACGCCAAGACCTCTCTTTACTCGTCGCCGGATGGCCTGAAATGGACGAAAGCGGGCAAGCCGGTGCCGGCGGAACCGCGCGTGGCCGGCAACGGCCCCCTGGTCGGCAGCAGCTGGAAGACGAATCTCTGGCTTTCCGACGATGGCCGGACCTGGAAGAAGACCACGACCGAAGGCACCAACGCGATCACGGCGATGGCCTATGGAGTGCCCGTGGTAAAATGAGCGCGGGAGGGGACGTTTACTTTGAGCGAAGCGATACCGTGGCACCGACTGTTTGGGGTATCCCTGGTGGATTTCTTCCGCGGCGCGCCGGTGAGGGTGGAACTGGAAAAAGACCTGTCGTTGAAGCAGCAGTTTCTCGACGTGGTCCTGATCCGCAAGGAATTCGGCCCGCTGCCGCGGCGCCTGCCCGATGGCTTCGAGGAGTTGGCCCCCCATAACCTGGTCAGTTTCAAGTCGTACCAGGAAGCCCTAGACGGCTGGGCGCTGAGCGAGTTGATCGGCCACTACGTTAACTATCGCAAGCAGGCTAGTGCAGTGTCAAGGCTTGACTTTAGGGTCGCGGGGCTGAATTCTGGCGAATTCAGCTACGGGGGTCGTTGTCCGGGT
>JBBSES010000129.1:0-9941 GCA_038239465.1 Gemmatales bacterium | reverse complement strand
GGGGATAAACCGCGACGCTCGTTATTCTTACCGATCGCTTTTACGGCGCTCCTCGCTTCTCCAACCGTGCCAAGGCCGCGGCTGCCTCCTGGGTGACGCGGGCCTCCGGGTCTCCCTTGGCCATGTTCGCCAGCAGCTGCCGGGCGTCGGCCGTGCCGATGCGCTCCAGGACTTCGATGGCCCGCAGCGCCCGCAGCTGCTCGGGGGCTTGCGCGCGGTCCTCGATGGCCTTGAGGATGCGCGCGACGCGCTTCTGGGTCTCCAAAGCAGGCCCGTTTTGCAGGACTTTTTCCAGGGCCGCTTCGGCGAGGTCGCCGCACTTTTCCAGTTCGTTGGCCGCTTTATCGCGCACGGGAAGCTGATCGCTCTCCAGGTCGGCGACCCAACCATCGATCTTCCTGGCGAGGCCGTCGCGGGCGGCGACCGGCTGCATGTGCCGCTTGAGGACGGGAACGGCGGCCGCGCCGGCCTCCGACAGACGGCGAATGGCCTGGCCGGCCTTGGCGGCGTCGGCGTGGCCCAGTTCCGACCACAGCGCCGCGAGGCCGGCGACCGGCGCCGCGGCGGAGGCCAGCACCTCGGAGACTTTCCAGAAGAGGACGGTTTCGTCGTCGCTGGCGGAGACGAGCGACTGGCCGTCGGGCGCGAAGGCGAGGTCGGCGACCGCGGCGCGATGGCCGGCGGCGCCGGGCAACTGACGGCCGCTGGCCACGTCCCAGATGCGAACCTCTCTATCCGTGCCGGCGGTAGCCAGGTGCTTGCCGTCGGGGGAGAAGGCGACCGAGGCGATGGCTCCTTCGTGGCCTTCCAGGTAGTGCAGCGCCTCGCCGGTTTCCGCGTCGAACAGCGCGATGGAGGCGGAATTGGCCTGTGGATTGTTAGGCCCGGCATCCGGGCCCGGGGGGAGTACGGCCGGCCCGAACGGGTTGACGTTCCCCCATCCCCCGCGCGACGGGCCGACGACGGCCGCCACCATCTTGCCGTCGCCTGAAAGGGCCAGCCGGGAGATGTTGAGATCGTCCGCCTCGAAAGCACCGACCTCGGCGCCCGTGGCGGGATCCCACAGCGTGACCATGAAGGCCACCGCCGTCGCCAGGCGTTTGCCGTCCGCGGAGACAGCCAGGGGAAATGGGACCGCCTCCGTTCCATTCGAGTCGTCGTCGGCACGTACACCTCGGGCAGCGGCGGGGCAAACGACGTCGTCGTTTTTGGCTTTGTTCGGGTCGGGCGGCTCGGCCTCTTTGGCTGCGTCCGCCGACTCCATTTCGAAGACCTTGAGTTTCCGAACCGATTTGCCGGTCGTCGTGTCCCAAAGCGTCAGGGAAGCCACGACCTTTTTGCCGACGGTCTCTTGTCCGCGGGTGGCGATCCAGGGAGTGCCGGGCACGAAGACGAACGACCGGCTCGGTTCTCCGAATCCGAGCGCGATCGAGTTCGGCGGCGTCGCATTCATCGATCCGCTCGTGGCAGCGCTGGCGGGCACGCGGCGGGTTTGCTTTCCGGTGGCGGGATCCCAGAGTCGAACGCCTTCCTCATCGATGGCGTTGGAGGCCAGGAGTTTGCCGTCGGCCGCGAAGGCGAGGCCCAGGATGGCGTGGGTGTGGCCACGCAGCTGGCGGACCTCGGCGCGCGTGGCGGCGTCCCACACGCGAATGACGCGGTCCTCGCCGCCGGTGGCCACGTACTTGCCGTCGGCGGAATAGGCGACGGCCGTGATCCGTCCGCGAAGGCCGCCCGACGCGATTTCCTTGCCGGCGGCCAGGTCCCAGAAGCGTACCGCGTTACGGTCGCTGCCGACGGCCAACCGCTTGCCGTCGGGCGAAAACGCCATCGGCATCGGTGCCTGCCCCGCGCCGGTGGGATCGTCGGGGCTAAAAGGGCTAACCCCCGGCCCCGACTTCTTCAACGGCGCGCCCACTTGCAGGGTCTGTTGCAGCCGCCCCGAATCGGTTTCCCAAACGCGCACCTTGCGATCGATGCCCCGCTGAGCGATGAGTTTGCCGTCGGGCGACAGAGCGACATCCGCCACGTTTGTGGGCGATATCCCCTTGCCTTGCCAGGAACGGCGTACTTTGAGCGAGGCGACTTCCCAGACCTTGATGGTCAGCGATTGGTCGATCGTGACCGCGAATTTGCCGTCGGACGATACCGTTCCGCTCAGGAAGGAGTCGGCGCCCAGATCCTTGGCGGTTCGGCGCTGGCGGCCGCTGGCAACGTCGTGGACGACCAGGGCATTAAAGTTGTTCCCCGGTTCATCGGGCGTCGCGTTGCCGATCGCCACCAGCTGCCGGCCATGGTTGACGAAGCCAACTTGAACGAGCATCCTGGGCAGTTCCGAACACTCGGCGCGGGCCTTGCCGGTCGCCACGTCCCACAGGCGAAGGGAACGGAAGCCGGCGCCGCGGGTAACGAGCGTCCGGCCGTCCGGCGCGAACACCACGACGGGCGCTTCGCTGGCGTTGGTTTCGAGCGTCTGGAGTTGCTTGCCGGTGGCCACGTCCCACACGTTGACGGCGCGTTGCCGCGGCGCCTTCGCCTTGGCGCCGTCGTCGTCATCGGCCGGGGGAATCGGCAAGCCAGGGACATGCCGGCCATCCCCATCGGCGGTTGCCAACCGTTTGCCATCGGGCGCGAAGGCCACGACGACGACGGGTTCCTCGTGCCCGCGAATTTGGCGCGTCTCCCGGCCCGTACTCACGTCCCACAAGCGGACGACGCCATCCGCGCCGCCGGTGGCGACCGTCGCCCCGTCGGGGGAATACGCCAGGGCCAGAATCGGCCCCTCATGGCGGAAGGCCATCGACCCCAAACGGGCGAACGCCCCGGCCGGCAACGGATAGCCATTGGCGTCGTGGCGCGGCGCTTCGGCGGCGTCGGCCGGGACGGGCTTGTCGGCCGCTTTGCTGGACCAGACGCCGATGCCGGCCAGCAGGGCCACGGTCAATATCGCCAACAGTCGCCGGTTCGCTTTCATGAGGAGATCGCTCCAAGTGCAGAGGACGGCTACCATCTCTCACTACCGTTAGAACACGCCTCGGCGATAAATGTTTGCCGCGTTTCATCCCGTCTCGGGCAGGAAACTCGGCAGGTTGACGCCGCGAAAGGGCTGGAACTGGCCGCGCACCTGGCAGAAGTGCAATTCGCAGTTGCGCGCCCCCCACTTATATAGTTGATGCACGAGCCGATCTCGTTCCACCGGGATCAGGAACACCGGCGTGCGGCAGCGCTGCCCGTCGAGGGCGCGAAGCAGCAGCGCCGCCGTCGCGCTATCCGACCGCGCGAACCCCGGCCCCACCATCGTCATCGCCGGGTGGGCGCATGAAATCAGGAAGCCGTCGATGCCGCTTGGTCCTTCGCAGACGAACGCTTGCCAGTAGCCGGCGCGGTTGGCGATGCAATAGCGATAATCCTGCTCGCGGGTGATGCCGCTGATTTCCTGCTCCAACGCGGCTATGGCGTCTATGTCGTCCGTCGTCGCCGGGCGGACGCACTCGCTATCGGGAAGCGTTTGTGCCATTCCCTCGGCCGGCACCTTAAGGAACATGTCTTGATAGGCACAACGCGGCACGAAGCCGTGGCGGTTGTACAGCGAGAACGAATCGAGGTTCAGCGCGCTGGAGGTCAGCCGCAACGCGGGAATGCCGCGGCTCTCCGTATAGTCGATGATGTGCTTCAGCAGCGCGGTGCTGACGCCCTGGCCGAAGTAGTTCGGATGCACGTTCATGATGCCGAGCGAGACGTGATGCTTGCGCGGGTGATAGAAGCACGAACCCATCAAGCGGCCACTGCGCGGGTTCTCGGCCACCACCGTGCAGCCCGGTTCGAGGTCGTTGTACACGTCGTAAAAGACCTCGGTCACATGCGGGCCGCCCACGAAGATCGCCGGCTTGCCGCGCGTCTGATACCAGACGTTGATGGAAGCATAAATCAGTTCGGCGACCTCGAAGCGGTCGTCCGGCGTCATGGGCCGCAGTCGCATGGAAATGCCTCGGAGCCAGTCCAAAGTCCAAAGTCCAAAGTCTCAATCACTTGGCGTCGAACACGCGCTTCTTGAGCTCCATCCCTTTGTGGACGGCCAGGTAGCAGCGCAGCAAATAACCGCACTTCTTGAGGTTCTCGTCAGTCGCCGGCCCATTGGCGGGCTGCTGGCTCAGGTGGATGTCGTCGTCGCCGAGGTACTGCTTCTCGAAGTCGTCGCCGCCGCGGGCCTTCATCTCGCCGTGCAGGTCGATGATGGGAACGTGCTTGGCCGCCGCCAGCTGGCGAAGCGCTTTGTTATAATCATCGATGATCTTCGCCTTGCCGCGATAGGGCGGCAACGTCGAGAGGATGACGACGGTTCCCTGATCGAGAAGAAGATCGACGGCCTTCTCGACGTCGGCGATGTACTGCGCCGTCGGCCGGCCTGCCCGGACGTCGTTGGTGCCGAGCATGTAAAGGGCCAGCTGCGGCTTGTACTTATTGGCGACGTCGGCCAGCGCCGGCAACCCGCCCTTGCCGCCCTTGAGGAACTCGTCGGCCTGCATCCCGCTGGCCGCGGTATGGCTGCGGTTCGACGGCACATCGGTCGAAGCGAGATACCAGCCATCGCTCTCGTCGCGCTTGCCGGCGTGGCTCCATTTCAGAAACGCCTTCTCGGCGTCGGTCTGCTCCATGCCGCCCCGCGCCCAGGCGGTGGCTTGATTGGCGTAGGTATTGGAGTCGCCGAGGTGGAGGAAGACGCCGGGCGTCCCCTTGAACTTGGCGGCGACCTTCTTCATGGCCGGGGCATAGTCTTCGGCGTCCGGGACGCGGAAGGGCTTGGCGTCGTCGGCTGCGTGGGCCGAAGCGGAGAGGACGAGGAACGCAAAGGCGAGCAGGGATGGCTTCATGGGGCTTCTCCGGGAGATGCGATGGATGTGGATTGTAAAGGGAGGTGCGCGTCATTGCCATTTTCTTTCGAGAAAGCGATGGCTTGACGGCGCCCGCGACAGCGATCGGAATGACCGAATAACGGTTGGTGCCAACCGACACAACTATGTGCAAGCCGATCAGCGTCGGAAACGCGGTCCCGATCGCATTGGGGTTCGTATTAGATAAGCAGATGCCCTGTTCAAACATTTCTTCCAGAGCGAGTTGTCCGTTTTGATGCCATTGTCGTCCCGGTCCATGTGCGACCCCTTCCGCACTGTGACTTTCGGTAGCTAGCAGGCCCGAAGGAAACCACCGGTTGCCGACTCCCCACGCTACTCCGTGGCGGTACGCCTGCTCGCCTTGTGAATGCTCATTGTCGAACACCGTATGCGGTCGTGGTCAAACGGCGTCTGGCGTCCGGAGTGGGAGAAAGCCCCTGCCGGCAAGAGCCAGCCGCGCCAAGCCAAAAAGGGAAAGCGGGGAAACCATACATCGGTCCATCGGCTCCTGGAAGAACCCAACCACAAACAATGACGTCAAGCGACTGCGGATACGTAACCAAGATGTTCACATGAGGGAGTTATCCCCGCCGCTCGTTGAGAAAGGCCGTGGTTTTCGTGAAAGACTTTCTCCCGTCCGCGCCTTCCCTTTACGGGAGCCATCCGTAGGCTTCCCCACGCCGATGATCCGCGAAAGCAGTAATCCCCAACGGGAGACCGCCCCATGGACGATGACACCCTCTGGCGGCGCCTGGGCCGCTCGGCCGTCGTGCTGACCCTGGCCGCCCTGTTCGGCCTCTTTTGGATCCTCGTCGCCGGCTTGATGGTCTGGTGGTTCGAGGGCAAAGTCATCGCCAGTGCTATCGGCCTCGAACACGGCGCCGCCGACGCGCGCACCATCAACGCCGACGCCATCGACGCCGGCAACGAAGGCAAACTCGTCCACCTCACGGGCGAGGCCGCCACGGCCGACGAGCCGGCCGACCCCGATTTCGGCGTCGCCGCCAAGGCCCTGCGCCTGACGCGCGAGGTGGAAGTCTACCAGTGGAAGGAGACCAAGACCGAGACCAAGAAGAACGACAAGACCATCGTGACGTATAAATATACGTTGATATGGTCGAAGGGCAAACCGCCGCGCAACTTCGTCGAGCCGGTGGGCCACATGAACCCGGCCGACAAGCCGTATGCCGACGGCCAATGGGCGGCGGCCAAGGTGCGCGTCGGGCCGTTCACGCTGCGGCCCGAACAGGCCAGCCAGATTCCGGCCGACGAACCCCTGGCCATCACCCCGGAGTTGCTGGCCAAGGTGCCGAACGATTTGAAGGCCAACATCGACGGCGAGGGACGCCTGTACCTCGGCGATCCCGAGGCCCCGCAAGTCGGCGACGCGCGCATCCGCTACAAGCTGGCCCGGCCGCAGACCGTCACCCTCGTCGCCAAGCAGACGGGAGACACTTTCGAGCCGTACGCCCCCGCGGAAGGAGACAAGGTCGATCTGCTCAAGCCGGGCGCCCATGCGCCGCAAGCCATGTTCGAGGCGGCCGCGTCGTCGAGTCGGGTCGTCGGCTGGGTGGTGCGCGTCTTCGCCCTCGGCATGATGACGTTCGGCTTTTACTACGTGCTGCGCCGGCAGGTGAACGCCGCTTCCGGGCTGCCGCCGGAGGGGTTCGTCGCCAATCTCAAGACCTTCTTGCTCGGAGGGGTCGTCGCCGTGGCGTTCCTGTGCCTCATCGTGGGCGGCCGTTGGCTGTCGTACCAGGCGGCGTTCGGCGGCACGGTCCTGGCCATCGGCGCCGTCACGCTGATTGGCATGTTCTTCGTCCTGCGCACGCGACGCTCCGGAACCTTCGCCAACCTGTTCGGCGGCGCCTTCAAGTGGAGCGCCGATCAGCGCGAGCAACTGCGCCGCATCGCCCTCGACCCGGACAACGCCAAGCTGCGCCTCGACCTCGCCGCGCAGCTGGAAAAGAAGGGCAATCCCCTCGGTGAGTTCATGCGCGTCGATCACGAGATGGAGAGCCTGCCGGAAGGGGACCGCCGCCGGACGCCGTTGGAGACGCGCTGGAGCGAACTGCTCGACGCGCATGGCCGCACCTGGTTCGCGCCGCTGCGCCAGCTGAAGCTGGTGCCGGAGATCATGAACATCTTCTTTCCGTCGATGTGGATGCACCACGGCGTCATCGACGAGGTCAAGATCGACCTCGCCGGCATCCTCCCCGAGAAGGCGGAGCAACTGTTCGCGGCGGCGCCGGGGCTGCGCGTGTTGGAATTCCACAACGTCCGCGTCGAACCGGCGATGGGCGGCTGGAAGGACATCACGTACAACGCCGACGTGCCGGCCATCGCCAAGGTGCCGCAGTTGCAGCAGATTGCCGTCATCAAGATGTCCGGGCTGAGCATGACCGTCGAGGACTTGAAGGCGTTGGCCGCCTCGCCGAACCTCGTCAACTTGCGGGAACTCGATTTCGGCTACCACCGCGTCGGTCCCGAGGGAGCCGTGTCGATCGCCCGATCGCCCACCCTAAAACGGCTGCGCGTGCTGGAACTGCGCGCTTGCGAATTGGGCGAAAGCGGCGCCGTCGCGCTGGCGGGAGCGGCCAACCTGGCGCAGCTGACGACGCTCAACCTCGGCGCCAACAGCATGGGGCCGGCCGGCGCAACGGCCATCGCCGGTTCCCCTTACTTGAAAAACCTAAAAACGCTGGCGCTGGACGAAAACAAGATCGGCCCGCACGGCGCCAAGGCGCTCGCCGAATCGCCGCATCTGGGGCAACTCACGTCGCTCGACCTGGGGGGCAACGAGATGGGCGCCGGCGGCGCCGCCATCCTGGCGCGCTCGCCGAACGTGGCCAACCTGACGACCCTGAAAGTGAAGGACAACAAGCTCGGCGGCACCGGCATTCGCTTTCTGGCCACGTCGCCGAACCTTGCCAAGGTCGAAATCCTGGAACTCGATTCCAACGAGATCGACGACGCCGGCGCGGCCGCCCTCGCCGCCTGCGTGACGATGACGAAGCTCAAGGAACTATCGCTCGCCTATAACAACCTGGGCGACGCCGGCTTGAAGGCACTGGCCAAGTGGCCGGGGCTGGGCCGCGTGACCAAATTGAACCTACGGCAGAACAAGTCGTTCACCGAAGGCGTGGAAGCATTGGTCGCGTCGCCGCACCTGCGTTGTTTGCAGGAACTGGACCTGAGCGGCAATTCGGTCGGCGCCGCCGGCGCCCGCGCGTTGGCGTCGTCGCCTCTGGTGGGCACGCTCAAATCGCTGTGGCTCAGCGAGGCGAACCTGACGCCGGAGGGAGAACAGGCGATTCGGCAGCGGTATGGCGACAAGGCGCATTTTTGAGTTTCAATCAAAACGAAAAGACGGAATCGTATTGGCTACCCCAAAGGGGTAGCGGTGACATAGCCGAGGGTCGCCGCGCAGCGGCTACCCTGGGTTCCGGCGATACCCAGGCCTCAACGCTGAAGGCGTTGCTTATATACATTGTGAACTGGCCGGGTCGTGCGGTGCGGAGATTGGTTATTCAACCCCGTTGGGGTAGGTAGAAGTGGGTGCCGTGTTACCCAGGGTAGCCGCTGCGCGGCAACCCTGGGCTATGTCACTTCCACCCCCTTGGGGTGGAGGACAAGCCACCCGGAACACCCTTTGAAGACTCAGGCGTTTCATGCGGCATCGGCTGCGTGGCTGGCGATAACGGAAACAAGCTTTGAACGACTACCCTCATCGCATCCGTCTGCGCGGTCCCTGGGAATGCGATCCGCTGAGCGCCGCCGATGGCCGACCGCTGCCGGAGCCGCGGCGCATGACTATGCCGCGGCGCTGGGCGGAAGGCGGTTGGCCCGATTTCGCCGGCCGCGCCCGCTTTCGCCGTCATTTCAGCTTTCCGGCACAACTGGACGCCCACGAACGTGTCTGGCTCACCTTCGAGGGCGTTCATGTCTCCGCCGACGTGACTCTCAACGGCGCGGCGCTCGGCCATAGCGCGAACGGTCCCTTCGAGTTCGAGGTTACCGCGCTCCTCCACTCGCGCAACGAACTCCTCGTCGAAGTCGAAGGTCCTACGGATGGCGGTCTCTGGGGCGAGGTGGCGCTGGAAATACGCTGCCCCGCCTTCCTGCGCGACATCGTTAGCCATTGGGAAAACGGCCGGCTGCGCGTGAGCGGCGTCGCGGCCGGCTGCGCGGAACGGCTGCTCGAATGGTACGTGCTGCTCGATGGCTCGACGGTCGGTTATGGCACGATCGAGCCGACGGCCGCGGGAACGCCGTTCGCGGTCCTGGCCGACGAGAAATCGGCGAAACCCGATGCCGAGGAACGTCATTTGCGGGTCGATCTGGTGAACGGCGGCAGTCTGTGGTATCAATTCGACAAGCTGATACCGCGCGAGCGGCGCCAGGAAGCCTAAGCATGTCGATGCTCATCCTCTGCCCCGAATGCGACGCGAAAATCCGCGCGCCGGCCAGCGCGTTGGGCCGAACCGTGCGCTGCCCCAAGTGCGGCGCCAGCTTCCTGGCCGCCGCCGACGCCGGGCCGACCCCCGAGGCCGAACCTGAGCCGCCGCCGCCTCCCGCACCGGAACCCGAGCCGGATCCGTTTCCCGTCTCGCAGCCAGCGATCCGCGGCGCCGCGCCGCCGTTCCATCACCCCGAGCCGCCGCCGCCCCAGCAAGGCCATTGGGAAGGGGCGATGGAATCGGCGCCATCACGGGGCTATCAGACGCCATCGAACCCGCTCGCCGATTTTCTGTTGTTCCGCACGATGATCTCGCCCGTGCTCATCCAGATCATGTTCTGGGTGGGGGCGATCGCCTGTTTGCTAATCGGTGGCTTTCAGATCGTCACGGCCATCGGCATACTCATCGAAGGCAGCCGCATGGGCGGGATATATGCCCTCGTCCTGGGCTTTTACGGCCTGGCTGTCATGCTCATGGGTCCCCTGGTCGTCCGCATCCAATGCGAATTGTTGATCCTCATGTTCCGCATGTACGACACCCTCCGCGACATCCACGTCGCCGCGGAGAAGATTCGCCGCCAGGGTTGACG
>JBBSES010000128.1:0-10052 GCA_038239465.1 Gemmatales bacterium | reverse complement strand
CGCCCCCGCTCGCCAATAACGATCGTCATTACTTCGGTAATACGTAGCGCGACAACCATGCAACCGACACCACGGCCTTCGCTTGCCTCCCTCCTTCTCGGCGGGTTCGTCGTCTGGCAACTCCTATTCCTCTTCCTCGATAACGCCTTCGACTACCTCGCCTGGCGAACCCATGCGGATGGTCCCACGAACGCGCTAACCTCCGCGTTCAAGGAATACGGTCGGCTCACGGGCCAGACGCAATACTGGCGCCTGTTCGCGCCCGGCGTGGAGCGCGATTCCACGTTCGCCACGGTGGAACTGGTGGAGGACGGCGAGAAGCGCACGCTGCTGTCGCGTTTCGATCCGGCGGCGGGGCCACGCTCTCGCCGGTTCGGCGCCGACGACCGGCTGTACAACTGCGAGCAAAACGTCACGCTTCGCCTCTATTTGCCGTGGGAAGCAGGGAATACTGCCGAGAATCAAGCGGAGCGCGTCGATGCCCTGCGACGAAGATGGCGGCCCGCCCTGGCGTATATGCTTTGGCGCGCGGACGAGGAACGCCAGCGGCACCCGGAGATGGCAGCGCCGCGCGAGGTGATATTGTCCGTGCGTGTTTATTCGGAGGGCGCGGCGGTCGAGACTCGGCCGCTCGCCCGATGGCGCCTGGGCGGGGATCTCATGGAAGACGTGCCGCTGGAGGTCTACGATCCGGGCGAGCGACGATTCGCGCGCTAAGCGCGAAACGGCGAGCCAGGGATTAGCCGCCCTTGGCCGCGGGGCCGTCTTTCACCTGGCGGAAGGGCACCAGATCGTGCCGGCGGATGGAGACGCCCGGCTGATTGTCGGCGCGCGGCCCCATCGTGTAGACGCCGAACTTGCCCGTCGTCGTCTCGGCGACGTACAGGGCGGCCTGGCCCTGCGAGATTTGGCCGCACGTCATAAGGAAATGCACGTTTTGCCGAGGCTGGATGCCGAACTCGTTGACCAGATCGACCTCGGCCCAGCCGATGATCTTGCCCGCGGCCTTGTCGATGACGGTGCCGAGCAGTTTGCCCGAACGGTAATCGAGCAGCCAGACGCCATCGGTCG
Organism: Gemmatales bacterium; assembly: GCA_038239465.1. GTDB lineage: Bacteria > Planctomycetota > Planctomycetia > Gemmatales > Gemmataceae > JBBSES01. The sequence goes on along the minus strand of JBBSES010000128.1, from coordinate 8,981 downwards.
GCGCCTTGCCCATAAGAGTTACGGGGCCGGTGCAGAGGACGTAATCCTCGACGCGGTCGTTGGCCGCCTGCACGGGTTGGCTTTGTCCCATATACAGGGCCAAACCGCCCGCGCCGAGCGCCATGCCCACGATCAACCAGAGCATTCGGCCGGTATCTTTCATGACGAATCTCCGAACGCGGCCTCGTGCGCCGAACGGGCGATGGTGCCCCTGAGCCATATGCCGGGCGATACTATAACATGGCCTAACGGCGGGTCCAACCCGTCTTCCTGTGAGTATACTTCATTGCCAGACTCTCCCCGCGTCTCGTCCCAGGGATATCTTGCCATGCCGACCTCGCTTCGCCGCGTGCCCCTTTTTGCCTGTCTCGCGGCACTTGTTCTCTCGTCCTTTGTCGCCCTGGGTTGCAAGCCCACCTCGGCACAAGCTCCGCCCGCGGGCGGCTTTTTATTCTGTTTTTGGAACGTGGAGAACCTCTTCGACGACCGCGACGACCAACGGCACGGCGCCGACAAGGAATACGACCACTGGTTCGCGCACAATGACGAAGATCGACAACTGAAGTACGACCACCTGGCCGAAGCGTTGCTCAAGATGAACGACGGCAAGGGGCCGGACATCCTGGCGCTGGCCGAGGTCGAGAGCCTGCGCGCGGCCGAGATATTGCAGCAGACGTTGAATGGCCGCATCAAGGATGAATCGCTGCACTACCGCCATGTATTGATGAAGGAAGTAGACGCCGGTCGGCACATCGCGCCGGCGATCCTGACGCGCTTGCCGGTGGAGGCCAATCGCACCCGACTGCGCGGCAATCGGCAGCGCATCCTCGAAGGGCATATCGCGGTCAATGGCCACGACCTCATTCTCATCGCCTCCCACTGGACCTCGCGCGTTTCCGACAACACCGGCGATCACCGCGCCAAGTACGGCGACGTCATCTACGGCGCCTTCCGCGGCATGTATAAAAGCAATCCCGACGTGGCCCTGCTCGTCTGCGGCGACTTCAACGATACACCGGAGCAACCGAGCGTCGTCAGGCATTTGCACGGCGTCGGCGACCGCGAGCAAGTATTGGCCAGCACGGAAAACGATCCGTACCTACTCGACCTGATGGCCGGCAAGGACGCCGACGCCGGCTTCGGCACGCACAACTATCGCGGCAAATGGTTCATCTTCGATCAAATCGCCGTCTCTCCGGCGATGCTCGCCGGCCCCGGTTGGACCGTCGTGCCCGACTCGATAAAGACTATAAACACGCTGACGCGGCCCACGGATCGACAGCGGCGCCCCTGGCGCTTCGGCAACCCGAAGGAAAAATTCGACCGCGGCTACAGCGACCATTTCCCGGTGACGGCGCGCCTGCAAGTCCCCGAATGATTGTCTTCTTTAGGTTTCGCGCTTGCGTCGGAGCGCCCGCTCCTTTTCTCGTTCCCAGGCAGGAGCCTGGGAACCAGAAGATTTTCCGAACGCTCCTAGCTTTCGCGCTTGCGTCGCGGCTCGCGACGCTTTACCTTTCATCTAGTTCACTCGCGTGGACTCCCCGCGGGGCGCCGTGGTTCCGGCCCCTCCAAAGCGATTCCGCTTGGCTCCCTGTCGGAGGGTATTCCCATGTTCGCGTTCGCTGGCCTCAGTCCGTCGCATGTCGTTGTGCTCCTTCTCCTCGGCGTGTTGCTGTTCGGCAACCGCTTGCCCGACGTGGGCAAGAATCTCGCCAGGGCCATCCGCGACTTCAAGGACGGTATGAACGGCATCGAGAAGGAAGTCGGCCATGTCAGCCTGGCGCCCGACGCCTCTCTGTCGGCGCCGCGGCCGCCGCAGCGCTTGACGGCGCCGCAACCGAAATTCGACGCGGCCGACATCAAGGGCGTGTAATCTTGCGGAAGCGCGGGGCCGGCGCGGCCCCGCGCTTTTTCGTCGCTTCCGGGCGAGGCGTTGACAGCGGCGCGCCGATGGCCGATCATTGCGCCTAAATATCCGACACCCGGTTCGCGGACCCCACTTCAGGGGCGACTCCATGATCGATTTCAAGTGTCCGCACTGTGCCAAGGCGTACAAGATCAAGGACGAGTTCGCCGGCCGCAAGGCGACGTGCCAGGGGTGTCAGAAGGTGTTCGTCATCCCCGCCGCGCCGGTCGCCGCGCCGCCGAAAGCAGCAAGTGCCCCGCCCCCCATGCCGGCAGTTCCCGCGGCAGCGGCCCCCAAGCCGGCGGCCCCGGTAGCGCCTGTCGTCAAAGTACCCGCGGCGACTAAACCCATCGCGCCTCCCCCCGCCGCGAAGCCCGCTCCCGTATCCAGGCCGGCCGCCGTCGCGCCGCCGCGGCCTCCCGCCAAGCCGGCGGCCAACGGCAACGGCGTGCCCGCCAAGGCGCCTCCGAAACCGGCCGCGCCGCTCTCCGAGGAAGAAGCGGAAGCCCTCGCTGCCGCCGCGTTTACCGAGAAGCCGGCCGAGGTGGAAATTCAGGTCCAGACTACCGTCGATTTCCGCTGTCCCATGTGCGACGAGCCAATCCAGGTCGCCATCGCCCTGGCCGGCAAGCAGGCGCCCTGCCCCGAATGCCGGCGCATCGTCAAGGTGCCGGTGCCCAGAACCAAGAGCAACGACTGGCGCAAGGCCGAGAAAAAAGGCCCCTCCGGCGCCCGCCTCGACGTCGATGAGGCCCCCGGCGACGTCTGGAACTCGAAGGCCAGCACGGTCAGCGTCGAGACGCTCGAACAGGCCGGCGCCCTCCGCGAAAAGAAGCAGCCCTGGACCTGGGGCCAGCGTGTCAAGGCCGCCGGTCTAACGCTGCTCGTCATCGGCTTACTCGGCGGCGGTTGGTTCCTCTACCGCGGCTACGCGACGCACAAGGTCGAGGATCAGGCGCTGGCCAAGGCGCTGCGATCGTTCGATCCCAAGGCGAAGCTTTCGCCGTTGCCGCCGCTGGTCGCCGCCGAGGTGCAGCGCGGCACCGGCGAGTTCTACGCCCGCGCCGGCCTGGCGGACAAGGCACGCGAGCATCTGCAGGTAGCGCGCGGCAACCTCGTCGCCCTGCCGCCATCGCCGGCGCGCGACGCCGCCCTGATCGACCTGGCCCGCACGCACGCTTTGGCGGTGCCCGATCAAGCGTTCATGGATAAGGCGGTCATCAAGAAAGAGGGTCAGCGGTCGCTGGAACGGTCGCTGCAAGAGTTGGAGCGAACTTTGCAGCTGTTTCAAGATCCGATACCGCGCGCCGAGGCTTTGCGGCAAGTATGGCAAACGTTGACGGCCCGCAAGCGCGACAACTTCCTGCCCGATATCGCGGCGCAGCTGGGGCGCGACGGGCAGGTCGAGGCATTGGCGGTCATCGGCCTGGAATCCCTGCGTGCCGGCAGGATGCCCGAGGCGACGGCCCTTGCCGACCGCGCCTTGAAGGCGCGAGAAGCAGCCCTGGCCAACCCGACCGGCGGCGGCGTCGATGGCATGGGCGGCCCTCCCTCGAAGACCAACCCGCCGCCCGTTGGCCCGTTCGCGCCGTCGCTGGTGACGTTGTGCATCGCGCTGAAAAAGCCGCAAGACGTACTTGACGGCTTGAAGCCCAAGGGAACGGACGCCCGGCAAAAGCTGGCCTATCACCTGGGGCAAGCCGAGGGGTCGGCCCTGGACAAAAACCTCGAAAAAGCCCGCGAAATGGCGCTCGGACTGGCCGATCCGCTGGACGAGTGGAAGGTCCGCGCCGTGATCGCCGCCGTCGGTTTGGAGCGCGATACGCTGGACAAAGCCGACCTGGCCGCGGTCTTCGAGCCGCTCGACGCGGAGGTGCCCTTGCGCCTCGTCGATGACCGGCCGGTCGGCGGCAAGCCGACGGCCCCCTGGCTGCTCTGGCGTCTGGCTCGCGCCGCCGGAAAAGCGGGGCAAAACGAGCTGGCCGCCCGCTTTGCCAAGCATATTCCACCGGTAAGTAGCCCGGAGAAGACCGCGGTGGAGCCGGCCGCCCTCAAGGGACAAATCGCCCTGGAACTGCTCCGCCAACGCCTCGCCTCGGGCAAGGAAAAGCCGGCCGACGATTGGGCCAAGGATGTCGATCCGCTTTCCCCCGCCGCTTTGTTGGCGAAAGAGGCATTGGCCCGGCACAATGCTCGTTCGGGCACTCTAAGCCTGAAAGCCGTGGACGCCTGGCAACCGGAAACCGATCGGCCCATTGGCTACGTTGCCCTGGCGCTGGGCGTGCAGGACGGCGAACGCTAAAACCCGCGTGCGGGGCTTGCAAACAGCGGCCGCAGCCGCCAATCTAAGCAAGAGTCCGCATAGTGTCCCGCATCCCGGCAAGGAGCCATCCGCATGGCAGAGCCGACCGCCGAACATCCCCCCTCTCCCACGCCCGACACCCCCGCGCATCAGCCCTACGTGCCCGACGAAGTCGTCATGCCGGAATTCACCTGGTCGGCCGTCCTCGTCGGCGCCGTGTTGGGCATCGTCTTCGGGGCGTCGTCGCTGTATTTGGTGCTGAAGGTGGGATTGACCGTATCGGCTTCCATTCCGGTCGCCGTACTGTCGATCACGCTATTTCGCGTCTTCGCCCGCTTCAATATCGTTCGTCGGGCGAACATCCTCGAAAATAACATCGTGCAAACGACCGGGTCGGCGGGCGAATCGATCGCCTTTGGCGTCGGCGTCACCATGCCTGCCTTGATGCTCCTCGGCTTCGAAATGAGCATTGGCCGGGTCATGGTGGTTTCGGTGTTGGGCGGCCTCCTCGGCATCTTGATGATGATCCCGCTGCGGCGTGCTTTCATCGTCAAGCAGCACCATACGTTGAAATACCCCGAAGGCACCGCTTGCGCGGATGTCCTCATCGTGGGCGAGCAGGGCGGGTCGAGCGCGAAGACCGTGTTCGTCGGCTTCGGCATCGCCTTCCTCTACCAATTTTTTTGGCAAGGAATGAAGTGGTGGAAGGAGGCGCCCGGCAAAGTCCTGCCCTGGTTCAAGGGAGCGGTGCCGGCGATTGAAGTCAATCCCGCGCTGTTGGGCGTGGGCTACATCATCGGCGTGCGCATCTCCAGTGTTATGGCGGCGGGCGGCGTATTGGCGTCGTTCGTACTCATCCCGACCATTCGCCTCTTCGGCGACGGCCTGACGCAGCCGCTGTATCCCGCGAACAAATTGATCAGCAAGATGGACGAGGAAGACATCTGGAAGAACTACGTGCTTTATATCGGCGCCGGAGCGGTGGCGGCGGGCGGCATCATAAGCTTGTTTCAGGCGTTGCCGTTAATTCTCAGTTCGATCAAGTCGGGTTTGGCGGATTTGAAATTGACGGGCCAGGGCGACGCGGCCGCGCGGCCGCGCACCGACCGCGACCTTCCCGTTTGGATCGTGGGCGTCGGCTCGCTGGGGCTGGTGGCCGCCATTTGGGCGACGACGCCGCTCCATCGACAATTTGAGTGGATCCCCGATCTCAACATGAATCCGCTGGGGGCCGCCCTCATCGTCCTGTTCGGTTTTCTCTTCGTGACCGTCTCGTCGCGGCTAACGGGCGAAATTGGCTCGTCGTCGAATCCGATCTCCGGCATGACCGTGGCCACATTGCTTCTAACGTGCTTGATTTTCCTGGCTCTCGGTTGGACGGAGCCGACAGACCTCTTGACGGCGTTATCCATCGCGGGCGTCGTCTGCATCGCCGCGTCCAACGGCGGTACTACATCACAAGACCTGAAGACCGGCTATCTGGTTGGGGCCACGCCTTCGTATCAGCAATGGGCCATCCTGGTCGGGGCGCTGTCGTCGGCGTTGGTCATCGGTTGGATTCTGGTCGTCCTCAACGACGCCGGCACCGTCTACACGACGCGAAATTTGCCCGACCTTGAAGTGCCGCTCGACGTGAACCTACTCACGGAAACGGCAACGGCGCCCGATAGCGATAAGGTGTATCGAATCTGGCGCGCCGCCGAGGGCAATCCGCAGGACGTGCCGCAAGGTAAATATCTGGTGGACGACGACGGCCAACTGCGCTATCTCATCGACCCCGGCATCAACGGTGCCGTTAGCCGGCGCGACGATGGCACCGAGGTGCAAAAATTCAAGGCGCCCAAGGCACGGCTCATGTCGTTTATAGCCGATGGTATCCTCTCACAAAAATTGCCGTGGACGCTGGTGCTGCTTGGCGTCTCGATCGCCGTGGTTCTCGAACTGTGCGGCATTCCATCCTTGCCTTTTGCCGTCGGCGTCTACCTGCCGCTCTCCGCTTCAATGCCCATCTTCGTCGGCGGCCTGGTGCGGTGGGGAGCGGATAAATTTAACCGCGGCGCCGACGGCGCTCCACGCACCGAGGCCGACTCGGACACGAGCCCCGGCGTGTTGCTTTCGACGGGCTACATCGCGGGCGGCGCCATTGCCGGCGTATTGATCGCCTTTCTATCGTTCGGCGACGAAATCCCGCGGATGCTCGGCTCCTGGCAATACCGGACCTACACGCTGGCGCAAGCGGATTCGTTGACGGATGCCGCGAAAGCCGCGGCCAAGCGCGAAATGGACCTGACCGACGTCCCCAAGGACCGCGAGAAGGAATTTGATGCGTTGACGGAAGAGATAGGCGACTTGAACAAGGAACTGGTGCCGCGCTACTTGAAGATACCGGCCGGCACGGTTTTGAAACTACCGAAAGATCAAACGTATGCCGTCCAGGAAGCGGCAACACTCGGCGATATCGCGGCGACCGTACTCGGCTCCACGACCAAGGCGCGGCTGCTGCTCGACCTCAACCTGGATCACCTGATTGTCGTGCCCAAGAACACGAAGCTGAAATTGCCGAAGAAGCAGACATTCGATGTCAAGGACGAAGCTCCGTTGGGCGTGGTCGCCAAGGCCGTTCTGGGCAGCGCGGAAAAGGCACAAAGGCTCTACGAGCTAAATCAAGAAGAACTACAGCCGCCGGTGATTTTGCCCGCGGGCGCTACCCTGAATGTGCCCCAGGGAAATCTGCTGGCGGTCGTGGCCTTCGCGGCATTGGTGGCGGTGCTGCTGCTGACGGGGCTGGGCTTGCTCTTGCGTCCCACACGCACGCGAACCGACGACGTGCCGCCGACGTAACATGCACGCCCGAGCGCGAAACGCATACGGAATCCGTTATCCCCTCATGGAGAGCGCTACGATGAGGATCCGACTGATGACCCTGGCCCTCGGCGCGGCGTTGCTCGCCGTACCCAAAGCCCACGCCGACGAAGGCATGTGGCTCTTCAACAATCCGCCGCTCAAGCAGCTGGAGGAAAAGTACAAGTTCAAGCCGACCAAGGAATGGCTCGAACACGTGCGGAAATCCTCGGTCCGCTTCAACGTCGGCGGCTCGGGCAGCTTCATCTCGGCCGATGGCCTGGTGATGACCAACCACCACGTCGGCGCCGATTGCTTGCAAAAGCTCGGCACCGACAAGGTGAACTACCTGCGCGACGGCTTCCACGCCAAGACGCTGGCCGATGAGAAGCAGTGCCACGCAATGGAATTGAACGTCCTCATGAGCATCGAGCCGGTCACGGAGCGGGTCAATGCCGCCGTCAAGGAGGGGATGACCTCCGCCGAGGCCGCCGCCGCCCGTCGCGGCGTCATCGCCGCCATCGAGAAGGAATCGCTCGACAAGACCAAACTGCGCAGCAACGTCGTCACCCTCTATCAAGGCGGCGAATATCACCTGTATCGCTACAAGGTCTACAAGGACGTGCGCCTCGTCTTCGCCCCAGAACAGCAAATCGCCTTCTACGGCGGCGACCCGGACAACTTCGAGTATCCGCGCTACGACCTCGACGTCTGCTTCTTCCGCGTCTACGAGGACGGCAAGCCGGCCAAGATCGACCACTATCTGAAGTGGAGCAAGGCCGGCGTTCAGGACAAGGAGTTGATCCTCGTCCCCGGCCATCCGGGCCGCACCAACCGCCTGGCGACGATGGACGAACTCGCCTATTTCCGCGACAAGGGGTATCCCTACCTGCTGCAACGCCTCAACCGCTGGGAAGTGATGCTGCAATCGTTCAGCGCCCGCAGCGACGAGAACGCCCGGCAAGCGAAGGAGTTCCTGTTCAGCGTGCAGAATAGCCGCAAGGCACGCGTCGGCGGGCTTTCGGGATTGGTCGATCCGAAGTTGATGGCCCGCAAGCAGGCGGAAGAAGACGCCTTGAAAGCGGCCCTCGCCAAGGACGACAAGCTGAAAGAGACGCTCGGCGCCTGGGAGAAAATCGCCAAGGCCGAGAAAGTGCGCGCCGCCAACATCCGCGAGGCGACCCTGTTCGAGAACGCCGCCGGCTTCAATACCGAGTTGTTCGGCGTGGCCCGCACGTTGGTGCGCGGCGCCGAGGAACGGGCCAAGCCCAACGGCGATCGGCTGCGCGAATTCAGCGACTCGAACCTCGATTCCTTGAAAGACCAACTCTTCTCCGACGAGGAAATCTACGACGATTACGAGATCCTCAAGCTGGGCAACTCGCTCGGCTGGCTCGCCGAGCAGCTGGGCTACGACGACGATCTCGTCAAGAAGGTGCTGGCCGGCAAGTCGCCGCACGACCGAGCGACGCAGCTCATCAGGGGCAGCAAGCTCAAGAGCATCGAGGAGCGCAAGAGACTTTGGGAGGGCGGCGTCAAGGAAGTGGACGCCTCGCAAGACCCGATGATCGTCCTCGCCAAAACGATCGATCAATCGGCGCGCTCCGTGCGCAAGACGCTCGAAAACGACGTGGAAGAAGTCAAACGGCAGGCGTATGCCCAGATTGCCAAGGCCAAGTTCGCGGTCCAGGGGACGGGCACCTACCCAGACGCCACCTTCACGCTGCGCCTGGCCTTCGGCGAAGTGAAGGGCTACGAGGAGAACGGCAAGCCGGTGCCGTACGCCACCGACTTCGCTGGGTTATACAAGACCTCGGCCGACCACCACGACAAGTTCCCGTTCGACCTGCCCAAGCGCTGGATCGAGCGCAAGGACAAGCTCGACATGAAGGTGCCGTTCAACTTCGTCAGTACGGCCGACATCATCGGCGG
>JBBSES010000127.1:0-10055 GCA_038239465.1 Gemmatales bacterium | reverse complement strand
CCCCCCCCCGCTCGCCAAAATTTGCTTTTTATACAGCCCCGGTCCTAATCCGCGACGAAGATTCCCTTGCCGAACGTCGGGTCGTCGGTCGCGCCGCCGAAGGTGCCGGCGAGGATCGAATTCGACATTCGGACGGTGCCGATGCCTGCGAGGCCGAGGTTATAGATGCCCCCGCCGCCCTGGGCCGCGGTGTTGTTGGCGAGACTGCCATTGGTGACATTCAGGGTGCCGTTGAGATTGAAGACGCCGCCGCCGAGTCCCTGGCCGGCCCCACCGGGGGAAGACGCCATTCCGCAGATACGATGACTGGCAGCGGCGCCAACTTAAAACGAAAGGAAAAATCGGCACCTTCGTCTCAGGGTGCCGATTATCGCTATTTTTCCAGTTCGAACTGACGAGAGCATATCCGCCGCGCGGGCGTTAGCATTATAGGCATTAAATTGAGAACGTTCTATGGGATAGCCCCTTTCACCCGGCTTGCCTTTAGCCCCAACGGGGCGGCCTCAAGATATCCCAGGGCAACGTCCTAGGCTGTCTTGGAGCCGCCACGTTGGGGCTAAAGGCCGTGCGTTAGTAATTAATGGCTTGCGAAAATCCGCTGGAAACTCCGCCCCGGCGCGGCGAAGATCGACATTGCCCCCCTCGCCATCCGTGGAGATATCCCGATGCGTTCCTGCCTCCCCCTCGCCGTCCTGCTCCTCGCCCTGGGCTCCCTGCCCGCCGCCGACGCTCCCGTGCAAAAAGACGTGACCGCCCACATCGACGCCGCGCGGGCTGATCTCATCGACATTAACCAGGATATCTGGGCCTACGCCGAGGTCGGCCTGCAAGAGCATCGCTCGGCGGCGCGGCTGGTCGGCGTCCTCAAGAAAGCCGGCTTCAAGGTCAAGGAAGGCGTCAGCGGCATGCCGACCGCCTTCGTCGCCGAATATGGTTCCGGCAAGCCGGTCATCGGCATCCTGGCGGAGTACGACGCCCTGCCGGAGTTGTCGCAAGAAGTCGGCGGCGTCCGCAAGCCAGTCGCGGGCCGGGAGACGGGCCACGGCTGCGGCCATTGCGCCCTGGGCACCGCCGCCGTCGGCGCCGCCCTCGCGGTCAAGGCGGTCTACGAGAAGCACAATCTCAAAGGCACGCTGCGCGTCTATGGCACGCCGGCCGAGGAGACGCTGATCGGCAAAGTGTACATGACCCTGGATGGCCAGTTCAACGACCTCGACGCCTGCCTGCACTGGCATCCCAGCACGCATAATCGGGTCTGGTATCGCTCGACCAAGGCGGCGATCTCGGCCAAGTTCACCTTCACCGGCATCGCCGCCCACGCCTCGGGCAGCCCCGACAAGGGCCGCAGCGCCCTCAGCGGCGTCGAACTCATGGACGCCGGCGTCAACGCCATGCGCGAACACATGAAGGAGACGAGCCGCGTGCATCGCGTCATCACCAACGGCGGCAGTCAGCCGAACGTCGTACCCGCGACGGCGCAGGTGTGGTACTACGTCCGCGCCAACGCCCACGAGGACGCCGAGGCCCATTTCGACTGGGTGACGGAGATCGCCGAGGGCGCCGCCAAGATGACGCGCACCAAGGTGCAATGGCGGATCGACACCGATTGCCACGAAATCATTCCCAATTTGCCGTTGTCCAAGATGATGCAGCGCCACTTCACGACGGTAGGCGCGCCGGCCTTCGATGACGCCGACCGCAAGCTAGCGTCGCAACTGCAAGAGGCGATCCGCGCCGACTTCGGCCTGAAGGAGCCGAAGCCATTGCGCGACACCCTGGACGAACTGCCCGCCAAGCCCGGCAGCGGCGACAGCGGCTCGACGGAAGTGGGCGACATCAGCTGGCACGTACCGACGGGCGGCCTGGAAGCGGCCTGTTTCGCGGCGGGCAGTCCGGGCCACAGCTGGCAAAACGTGGCGGCGGTCGGCTCGCCCATCGGCCACAAGGGAATGCTGGTCGCCGCCAAGGTGCTGGCGCTGACGGCCGTCGAGTTGCTGCAAGATCCGCAAGGGCTCAAGGAGGCCAAGGCCGACTTCGACGAGCGGATGAAGGAACGCAAATACACGACCAAGGTGCCGAAGGGACAGAAGGCACCGAAGACGATACGGTGAGTAAAAGAGCGTATCATTTGAGGGGGGACGAACGACCCAAGGAGTCTGGCATGAACTGGCGCGACCGCATCGACAGCGACCCGGCTATTTGCCACGGTCGGGTTTGCATCAAGGGAACGCGGGTCATGGTGTCGGTGATCCTCGACAGCTTGGCGGCCGGGGAAACCGTTGACTCGTTGATGAAGGCGTACCACGTCGAGGCGGAAGACATCCAAGCGTCGTTGCAGTACGCCGCCGAACTGGCCCGCGACCGGGTGTTATCGATTCCAATGGGGGCCAGTTGATGCGCTTCAAGGTGGATGAGAACCTGCATCCCGATGTGGCCGGAGAGTTACGGCGGCTCGGCCACGACGCGATGACGGTTTTCGACCAAGGAATGCAAGGCAGTGCCGATGAGAACGTGGCCGCGGTATGCCAACGGGAAGCGCGTGCGCTGGTGACGCTCGATCTGGACTTCGCCGACGTGCGCGCCTACCCGCCCCAGGACTATCCCGGCATCGTGGTCCTTCGGCCTACGAACCAAAATCGAGCGATGATGCTGCAGTTCGTGAGCCGATTCGTGCCGCTGCTTTCGACGGCGCCACTCGTCGGGCACTTGTGGATCGTCGACGATAGCCGGGTCCGGATCCGTGGGACCGCACCGCCGGGAAGCCCCTGAGCGGCCGAGAGACCACGAAAAAAGCATTGTTTAGACTATTCTGCGTAATGTACGATGTCCCCATTTCTCCTTCCCTTTTCTTCTTCTTTTCTCCTTTGTCCCCTTTTCTCCTTCCCTCAACCTGCAAACCGTCCGGCAAATCCTCCAGCCTAATAGCAGCCGTAAGCTGCGCAACCATCGGCGCCGTGGCCCGCGCCCTGGGGTTGACGGTCAACGAGTTACGCACCTAGCCCCTGGAGCGATTATTGCCGCGCATGACCGGCCCCCGGCCGACGTCGCCGGTGACCGACGAGGACGCCGCTCGCCGGCGCCTTTATGACGAGGCCACGCAGCCCGAACTGCGCGCCAGGCTGGATCGCCATCCCGATCGCGGCCGAGAACTGACAGAGGAAGAACTGGAAGAGTTACTGTCCCTGAAAGGCACCGGCGGCCCATTGACCAGTCTTGGGGTTGAACACTACGTCAAACAAATCGAGCGCAAGCGCCGGCTGTTCGAACAAATACATGCCATCGCGGGAACGGAGTATATCGACGTACTGGAGAAGCTGGTGGAATTGATGTACGAGAAAGTGCGTCCCTATCGGGATCGGAAGTGAGCCAATATCGGCGTAAACGCTGAAGCTACCTTGTCCCTCGCTTAGTATCTTTCCCCTCACTGAGCCGAACGGCGCGTGGGCCGATTTGCTCAAGGCCTCGATCATCCGGACAACGAAGACTCTCGACGCGCGAAAAGCGGCATTGGAAAAGTCGATCCGTCCCCTTCTTCTCCGAAGCCTCTTCGACTCTTCATTTGATCCGCCAACATCACTTCTTACCCTGCGAAAGTAGGTGTTCCCGACCTGCTTCATCCCACTTGTCTTGCAACCATTGAAAGGTTCACGATGGCTATTTCTTCCGCTTGGCGGCGTTGGTTCAAGAGCTTGCGGTTCCAAAGCCGCGTCTCTCCCTCCTCTCGCCAGCGGAAGCGACTGAGCTTCGACGTACTCGAAGATCGCTGCCTGATGGCCGGCTTTACGCCTGGGGATGTGGTCGTTTACCGCGTAGGCACGGGCACGGGTTCCCTGGTTAATACTGGCAACGCCGTGTTCCTGGATGAGTACACCCCGACAGGCACCTTCGTCCAGTCGATTGCCCTGCCAACGACGGTAAGCGGAGCGAACAGACGGCTGGTCGAAAGCGGCACGGCCACCTCCGACGGAGAGTTGACGCGTTCGGCCGATGGCCGCTTCTTGCTGGCGACCGGCTACGATTCGCCCCTTCCCGGCACTGCATCTCTCACCAGTTCGGCATCGCCCACCGTCAACCGGGTGGTCGGGCGCATCGATGCCAGCGGCAACGTCGATACCACCACGGCCCTGATCGACGCCGACAACGCCAACAACTTCCGCAGCGCCGCTTCGACCGACGGCACCAGCATCTGGGTGGCCGGCGGCGGCGATGGCGTCAAATACACGACCATCGGCTTCACCACCTCGACGCAGCTGAGCACGACAGTCACCAATCTGCGACAGGTGAACATCTTTGGCGGGCAGCTGTACGTTTCATCCGGTAGTGGCACGAACACCTTCAAGGGCATTAGCACTGTCGGCACGGGCACGCCGACGAGTGGCGCGCAGACCGTGACCCGCCTTCCTGGCTTGAGCGACACCCAGAACCCCTCGTCTTACGGTTTTTTCTTTGCCGACCTGTCTTCCAGCGTGGCTGGCGTCGATACGCTCTACGTCGCGGATGACTCGCTTGGCCAAATCCAGAAATTTTCACTGGTCAGCGGCAGCTGGGCCTTTAACGGCAATATTGCCGCCGCGGCGGTCCGAGGATTGACGGCGTCGGTGAGCGGCACAACTGTTAACTTGTTCGCTACTACGGGCGGCAGCACCGCATCCGGCGGTGGTAGTCTCTACAGCGTGACGGATAGTGCCGGCTATAACGCCGCTCCCTCGACCACCACTACCACGATCATCGCGACGGCTAACACCAATACGGCTTTCCGCGGGATCGCTTTGGCCCCGACCTCTTCTCTGCCGGACTTGCAGGTCGCTATCGCCGTCCCGACCTCAGCGGCCGTGGGGACCAACTTCAACTACACTCTGACTGCGAGCAACACGGGAAGCACGGCGGCCACCGGGGTAGCCGTCGAGTTTACATTGCCTGCGGGAGTGACCTACCAAACGGCTTCCGGCACCGGCTTCACCGTCGGTCAAACGGGTGGCGTCGTCACGTTCAGCAACGGCAGCCTCGCGGCCGGCGCCACGGCCACCTTGACGGTAACGGTTTCGGCCGCTTCACCTGGCACCTACACCGTCGCTCCGACTAGCGTCCAGATCGATCCGAGCAACACGGTCAACGAAAGCAATGAGAGCAACAACTCTCCTGCCACGGCGGTCAGTACCGTCGTCTCCAATTTGGCGGACCTTACGGTCAACGTCGCCGGTCCGGCCAGCGCAACCACCAATACCCCGTTTACCTACGCCATAACGGCTGCCAACGTTGGCTCCGCAAACGCCACGGGCGCTGTGGTCCAGTTCACGGTCCCGGCGGGCCTGACTATTCAATCGGGCAGCCGGGCCGGCTTCAGTTTCAGTCAGGCAGGCAACGTGGCCAACTTTGCCGGCAACATCAACGCATTCTCTTCGGCTGCCCTTAGCGTCAACGTCCTAACGGCCACGGGCGGGCCGTACACCGTTAGTCTGGGGGCCGCGGTCATTGATCCATCGAACGCCGTCGCCGAGAGTAACGAGGTCAACAACAGTTCAACCACTTCCGTGACGACCAACGTCTCGCCGAGCAGTGCCTTCATCCACGACATTCAGGGGGCGGCCCACACCTCGCCGCTCGTTGGCCAAACGGTCACTGCGGTTCCCGGCATCGTGACCGCGGTGCGCTCCAACGGCTTTTACCTGGAAGACCCCAATCCGGACGGCAACGTCGCCACATCCGAGGGCATATTTGTCTTCATCGGTTCGGCCCCGACAGTCGCCGTCGGCGATTCGATCACGGTCAGCGGCACGGTGCAAGAGTTTCGGCCTGGAGGCACCACGAGCCGCAATCTCACCACCACCGAAATCAGCACTGTCACGAATGTGACAGTGCTTTCCGGTCTTAACGCGCTCCCCGCCGCCATCGTAATCGGCACCGGCGGCCGCGTCCCGCCCAATACGATCATTGAGGACGACGCCGCCGGCAACGTCGAAACCGGCGACGCCTTCGACCCAACGACGGACGGGATCGACTTTTACGAAAGCCTCGAAGGCATGCGCGTCCAGGTCAACAATGCCGTGGTCGTCGGTCCCACGGCCCGCTTCGGCACTTCGCCGACGTCCAATGCCGAGGTCTATGTCGTCGGCGACAACGGCGTCAACGCCGGCTTGCGCACGGCCCGCGGCGGTATTCTCGCCCAGGCGGCCGATTTTAATCCGGAGCGCATTATCCTCGAAGATGTCATTGGCAACGTTCCCGACGTCAAGGTTGGCGATCGGTTCACCGGAGCCATCGTCGGCGTCCTCGACTACGACTTCGGCAACTTCAAGCTGCGGCCAACGCAGGCTTTGCCCGCCGTCACCGCCGTTCCCTTGTCCAAGGAAGCGACCAACCTTGCCGGCAGCGCCAATCAACTCACCGTGGCGACGTTCAACGTGGAGAATCTCGACCCGGTCAACGACCCTCAGTCGAAGTTCGATGCTCTCGGGGTGGCCATCGTCACGAACCTCCGCGCCCCGGACATCCTCAGCGTCGAGGAAGTGCAGGACAACAGCGGCAAGGCCGACGATGGGATGGTGGCCGCCAACGTGACCATCAACAAGCTCATTGCCGCCATTACCGCAGCTGGCGGCCCGACCTACCAGTTTCGCGAGATAGACCCCGTCAATGACCAGGACGGCGGCGCCCCCGGCGGCAACATCCGCCAAGTATTGCTCTTCCGCACCGACCGCGTGACCTTCGTGGATGTTGCCGGCGGCACGTCCACCAGCTCGACCACCGTAGTCAATGGGGCCGGCGGCCCCAATCTGTCGGCGAGCCCCGGACGCATCGACCCCCTTAACCCGGCTTTCAACGACGGTGGGGTAGCCAATCCCACCTTCAAAGGCAGTCGCAAGCCACTCGCCGGCGAATTCCTGTTCAACGGCCAGAAGGTTTTCGTCATTGCCAATCATTTCAACTCCAAGGGCGGCGACGATTCCCTCTTCGGCGTCAACCAACCCCCGGTCCAGGTGACCCTCGCCGAGCGTCAGGCCCAGGCTCAAGTCGTCAAGACTTTTGTCCAGTCTCTGCTGGCGGCCGACGCGAACGCCAATGTCGTGGTTCTCGGAGACCTGAACGACTTCGAGTTTTCCAGTACCCTTTCCATTCTCAACAGCACACCGCTGACTGACCTGAATAACAACCTGGCGGCGGACGATCGCTACACCTACGACTTCCAGGGCAACTCGCAAACGCTGGATCACATCCTGGTCAGCGACCATCTCAAGAACGTCGCCCAGATTGACGTCGTGCACATCAATGCGGAGTACCCGGCCGCCAGCCGACTCAGCGACCACGAACCGGTCGTGGTTGCTCTCGGTTTCAGCCCGTTGCAGGCCAACCCCGACTCGTATGCCGCCGGCACGGGCGCGACCCTCACGGTCAGCGCCGGCCAAGGTCTCCTCGCCAACGATGTCGGTACGCCACTCACGTTCATCACCAACTCCAATCCGACCCACGGCACCTTGAAGCTCAACCCCGATGGCTCCTTCGCCTACACGCCTACCGCTGGCTATACCGGCCCCGACAGCTTCACCTACACCGTCAGCGACGCCGTGCAACTCTACAGCACGAACCTGCCGCCGCTCGGCACCTTTGGCGGCGTCGCGGTCACCGCTGGCGGCTACGGCTCATCGCTCTATCCCGTCCCCGGCAGCACCGACGAATTTTACGGCTTGACCGACCGCGGCCCCAACGTCGATGGGCCGGGCGGCATCAAGGTGGAGCCGATCCCGACATTCAATCCGGCCATCGGCAAATTCAAGTTCGTCAACGGGCAGGCCATTCTGGAACAGACCATCGCACTCAAGGACGGCGCCGGCAATCCGTACTCCGGTCGCGTCAACACCCTGGCCAACACCGGCGAGACCATCCAGGATCTCAACGGCACCGTCTTGACTGCCGACGTCAACGGCTACGACCCCGAGGGTTTGGTCGCCCTGGCCGACGGCACCTTCTGGGTCTCCGACGAATATGGCCCCTTTCTCACGCACTTCGACGCGACGGGCAAGCAAATCGCCCGACTGTCGCCCTTCGACGGCACCCTGCCAGCGGAACTACAAAAACGCGTCATCAATCGCGGCATGGAAGGGCTGACCATAACTCCCGACGGTTTAACCCTGGTCGGCATCATGCAATCGTCGCTGCAGCAAGCCGACCTGGCCGGCTTCGACGCCAAGAAACTCACGCCTCTGCGCATCGTCACCTACACCATCGCGAACGGCCAACTGCGCGAATATCTGTACCTGCTCGATAATCCGAACGCGACCAAAACCTCCGTCAGCGAAATTACCGCCCTGTCGAGCACTACCTTTTTGATCGACGAGCGCGACGGCAATTATCTGCCCGGGGCGTACAAGAAAATCTACAAGATCGATATCAGCGGCGCCACGGACGTCGGGCCGAGCGCGGCGATGTACAATGGCGGCGCCGGCGGACTTCTCGTCGGCGGCAAGACCATCGAGAAACTATTGCTCAACGGTAGTGTGCCCCTGGATACGAACGCCTCTCTTGCCGCCCTGGCGGCAAGCGGCATCGTGCCGGTGTCGAAATCCCTGTACGTGGACGTCGGCGCCTTGCTGACGGGACTCGACGCCCCGGCTCGATTCTTTGCCCACGACAAGCTGGAGGGCGTGGCGGTCATCGCCGGCGGCACCAAGCTGGTCATCAGCAACGACAGCGACTTCGGCATCAGCGGCATCAGCGGCTCGACCATTCCCTATCAGCTGATAGCCAAGACCAACCCGGCCACGGGCAAGCAGGACGACGGCGAATTCCTGGTGATCGACCTGACGCGTCTTCCCGCCGCCACCTCGACCGCCACGGTCAGCTTTAACGTCTTCAACCAGGCGCCGGCCATCACCAGTGCCAATACCGCGACCTTCACGGTCGGGGCGGCCAACCTGTTCCAGGTCGTGGCCACCGGTTCCCCTCCGCCCACCTTGACCGTAAGCGGCACCTTGCCCAGCGGCGTCACATTCAATACCAGCACCGGCGTTCTCGGCGGCAGCCCGGCTGCGGGCACGGCGGGCACTTATAGCTTCACGTTCACGGCGAGCAACGGCGTCGGCACGCCGGCCACCCAGACGTTCACGCTGTTTGTCAATCAGGTCCTTCCGCCGGCGCCTCCAGTCGCCACGCCGGCCCCCGCGTTGACGGGCACGGCCATCTTCGCCACGGGAGCCGACGCCGGCGGCGGGCCGGAAGTCCACGTCTACAACGCCAACACCGGGGAGCAAATCACCAGCTTTGCCGCTCTGCCGACAGGCTTCACCGGCGGCGTGCGCGTGGCCGTCGCCGACGTGACGGGCGATGGCACGCTGGACATCATCTGCGCCGCCGGTCCCGGCGGCGGGCCGCAGGTCACTGTATTTGACGGCAGGACCTTCCAGCTCGTCCGCAGCTTTTATGCCTTCCCCTCGACGTTCCGCGGCGGCGTCTACGTGGCGGCGGCCGACCTCAACGGCGACGGCAAGGCCGAGATCATCACCGGCGCCGATAGCGGCGGCGGACCTCAGGTGGCCATTTTCGATGGCGCCAGCGGCATGGTCCTTCGCAACTTCTTCGCCTTTCCCTTCAGCTTTGGCGGCGGCGTCCGCGTGGCCGTGGGCGACGTGAACAAGGACGGCACGCCCGACATTATCTGCGCCGCTGGGCCAGGAGGCGGACCGCAGGTGACCGTCTTCGACGGCAAGACAGGCAACGCGCTGCGGAGCTTCTTCGCGTATCCCTTCGCCTTCAGCGGCGGCGTCTTCGTGACGGCCGGCGACACCAACGGCGACGGCGTGGCCGACATCATCACCGGCATCGGCGCCGGCGCGCCGCTGCCTGCGACCAATCCCATGCCACCCGTGCCCGCCGACGGTCCTCGCCTCGCGGTCTACAATGGCGCCGACGGCTCGCTGTTGCGAACGTTTCTGACTTTCCCCTCTTCGCATACCAGCGGCGTGCGCGTCGGCATCGCGAAAGACGCCCGCGGCAATGTCGTCCTGCTCGCTGGCGACGGACCCGGCAGTACCCAGGTCCTTCCCTTCGACAGCGCCACGCTG